>JAFOMO010000208.1 GCA_017418905.1 Clostridia bacterium
GAGAAAACGAGTTCAAAGGCAAGCATTGAAACGTCCTCGGAGAAAACGAGTTCAAAGGCAAGCAGTGAAACGTCCTCGGAGAAAACGAGTTCAATGGCAAGCAGTGAAACGTCCTCGGAGAAAACGAGTTCAAAGGCAGGCAGTGAAACGTCCTCGGAGAAAACGAGTTCAAAGGCAAGCAGTGAAACGTCCTCGGAGAATACGAGTTCAAAGGCAAGCAGTGAAACGTCCTCGGAGAAAACGAGTTCAAAGGCAAGCAGTGAAACGTCCTCGGAGAAAACGAGTTCAAAGGCAAGCAGTGAAACGACTTCCGGGAAAACTTCTTCCGAAAACAAAAAATCAGATCCTGATACGGACGAAAAAAAGAAAGACGATAAGCAAAAGACAAAACAGCCGCCGAAGGAATATCTTATAGATGTTGCGCACATCAACCAGAACAGCAATCTTGTTACGGGGTGCGAGATAGTAAGCGCAAAAATGGTGCTTGACTATTACGGCAAAAAAGATATTACATTCGATAATATGCTCAAGCATACCGAGATGTGGAATTTAAAGACCACAAAAGACGGTAAGCTGTACGGCAAAACGCCGTATGAAGCTTTTATCGGAAACCCAAAGGTATACAGTGGATTCGGCTGTTTTCCGCCTGTTATCGAGAGTATGGTAGATGATTTTGAATTTGATGATCTTTACGCAGAGGATACATGCGGTCTGCCGCTCGACTTTTTGGCGAAAACTTATGTTACACAAGATACTCCCGTTCTTGTATGGGCTACTATCGGAATGGGTGAATCTTATCCTACATACACATGGTACGGGGTGGGGCATAAGGGCGAACCCAACGATAAAAAATACACATGGCGAGCAGGAGAGCATTGTTTGGTGCTTGTGGGCTATGATGATAAGTATTACAGCTTTGCAGATCCGATGTCGTATCAGAAGGTCACTAAATACGAAAAAAAGCTTGTCGAAAAAAGATATAAAGAGATAGGTATGCAGAGTATGCTTATCAGAAAAAAGGAAACAGAGTAGATATTCTTACTCTGTTTCTTTGTTTTCTTTTTTATTAAAATCCGCTTTATGTCCGTTATAAGTCACACCGAGAGTGCTTCCGCTAAAGTCGTAACCGAATACAAATGAACGCTGCATACTGTTGTCGCATACCGTAAAATATTCATCATTAAAGACGCAGATCCCTTGTATTATACAGGTGTTTTCGCTGCTTGACAGAGTGATGCAGGCATTGTTATCAATAAATTTAATACAAGCATATGCGCCGTTACTGCCTGTATATTCCCACGTACTTATCGTGATCTCATCAGCCTGAGTTGTGATCTCTCTTGAAGTGCAGCCGCTGATAGTCAAACAAACAATACACATGCATAATTCCGAAATTATCCGAAGTTTCATATTTTCAATCTCCCAATTTTAAAAACGAATAAAAAATTCATAAAAACTCTTGATTTTTATGATAGAGTATTGTATAATAAACATTGCAATGCGAGATCCATATATTTTCATATGCGGACGGCAGGCCCTGTGCGAGGGGGCGCCGCGAACCATGTCAGGCGGGGAACCGAGCAGCATTAAACGGAGTTGCCCTCTGCGATGCAGTTAGTCTGTCGTTCGTATATTAAAGTATATGGATCATGCTTTTTGTATAACACAAATTATTTTCAGGGGGTGTACCGTGTATAGAGTTCTTTACAGAAAATGGCGGCCGACAACATTTTCCGATGTAATAGGTCAGTCACACGTTACTTCAACGCTGAAAAATGAGATCCGTCTGGGGCGTATATCTCATGCATATCTTTTTACCGGTTCGAGAGGAACGGGAAAAACTACCTGTGCCAAAATATTGGCAAGAGCTGTTAACTGCTTAGACCCGCAGGACGGAGAACCATGCGGAAAGTGTGTCAATTGTTTAGGCATAGCGTCCGGTAGTATTATGGACGTTGTCGAAATGGACGCAGCGTCTAACAACAGTGTAAATAATATCAGAGAAGTTCTTGATGAAGTAGTTTTTTCTCCGGGTGAAGCAAAATACCGAGTGTATATTATTGACGAGGTACATATGCTCACAACAGGTGCGTTCAATGCACTGCTTAAAACACTTGAAGAACCGCCTGCGCATATTGTATTTATTCTTGCAACTACTGAGGTGCATAAGCTGCCTGCGACTATTCTTTCACGTTGTCAGAGATTCGACTTCAACAGGATAACTCCCGATGTTATAGCCGAAAGGCTCGAATATATTGCGCATGAGGAAAATGTAAGCATAACACATGACGCAGCATTGCTTGTGGGTGCGGCTGCCGACGGAGCTATGAGAGATGCATTGTCGCTGCTTGACAGATGTATAGGCTTAGCTGATAATATAACCTCCGAGGTAGTTCGTGAGGCGGCAGGTCTTGCAGGAAGGGATTACCTTTTTACGCTTGCAGACTGCGTGATAAATAAAGATATTCCCACTGCGATAAGCACCGTAAATACACTTCATTCAGCCTCAAAAAGTATGTCGCGCTTATGTGAAGAGCTTACAGAGCATTTCCGCACGATTATGCTGCTCAGAACTATGAAAACAAAAGCGAAGGGTCTTTTGCTTTTGTCTGAAAGTGAAGTTGAAAAAGCTTTCGAACAAGCAAAACGCATCTCACTGGTACAAACGGTCAATTGTATTGATATTCTTACCGCATCTCTTGAAAAAATGTTTAAGGGCGGAAATAATAAGATAGAGTTTGAAACCTGTATGATAAAGCTGTGCAGTCCGGAATTTTCAGATGATCTGTCTTCTGTTATCGCAAGGATTGATAAGCTTGAACAGGCTGTAAAAAGCGGAAGTTACCGCATTGCAGACAAAAGCGAGTCCAAGAGTGATGATACAGCTAAATCAAGCGAGAATACATCTGTTAATAATGTTGTAAGTAATGCTGCACAGCCGGCGGTTGTGAAAACTCCCACAGCGGTTCAGACAGTACAGCAAAACAGAGCTGCCGCAGAAGAAAGACTTGCTCAGCTTGCAAGAAATGCAAAGCCGCTTTCAAATTGGGAAGATATACTTGACGCTATGAAGGATCGTTCTGCTGTGTTGTATTATCGTATGGCAGGAACTAACGCATATGTTTCGGGTGATTATGTTCTCATAGAAGCCAAGGACGAAACTCCTTTTGAGTTTTTGCGAAGCGATCCCAACCGTAATACCATTGTAAAAGAAATTATTAAACAGGTTTTGGGAAGAACATACGCAATAGGACCTTATCGCCGTACTGCAAAAGCAGCAGAGGAGCAAAAAAAGAATAAATTAGATGAATTTATTGAGAATATCTCAAATTCAGATATAAAACTTACAGTGGAGGAATAATGCCTTTCACCGATAAAAACGGAGGATAATAAATAATGAAAGCAAGATTACCAAAGGGATACGGAAACAGCGGCGCACCGTCAAATTTACAGCAGCTTGCAAAGCAGGCTCAGAAAATGCAGGAAAAAATGGACGCTGCAAGCACAGAGCTTGAAGCAAAGGAATATTCTGCAACGGCAGGCGGCGAGGCTGTAAAGGTCACAGTTACAGGCGCAAGAGTTATTAAGAGTATTGAAATGAAGCCTGAGGTCGTTGATCCCGAAGACATAGAGATGATGACAGATCTGATAATTGCCGCAGCAAATGAGGCTCTGAGAAGTGCCGCAGAAGAAAAAGAGGCAGTAATGGAAGAAATTTCCGGCGGACTTAATATGCCGGGGTTGTTCTGATATGACATCAAGCTTTTACGCACCCGCACTCGCAAAGCTGATAGACAAATTCAACAGCTTGCCGGGAATAGGGCCCAAAAGTGCACAGCGGCTGGCGTTTCATGTGCTTTCAATGAGTGATGAGGCGGCAGATGATTTTGCCGATACTATCAGAAATGCACATAAGAAGATACACAAGTGCAAAAAGTGCTGTAACCTGACAGACAGTGAGCTTTGTCCTATTTGCAGCAATGATAAGCGTGACAAAAGTATCGTTTGTGTTGTGCAGGATCCGAAAGATGTTATCGCACTTGAAAAAACTCAGGAGTACACGGCATTATACCACGTATTGGGCGGAGTTATCTCTCCTATGAATGGAGTAGGACCCGATGAACTGAGCATTAAAGAGCTGATAGCAAGAGTAAACGAAGATAACGTAAGTGAAGTAATAATGGCGACAAGCGCAAACGCAGAGGGTGAAACTACTGCAATATATATTTCACGATTGTTAAAGCCTTTAGGCGTAAAGGTCACTCGCCTTGCATACGGAATACCCGTAGGGGCAGACCTTGAATATGCCGACGAGGTAACGCTTGTAAGAGCACTTGAAGGCAGAAGAGAACTTTAATTGTAATATCAAAAAGCGGTACGGCATTTGTACCGCTTTTTGAATTTATTATCGCTTTGAGGGAATAATTATAATAATATCATTATAGGAGTGTTGATAATGACATCAAGCGATATTTTAGGTCTGGCGCTGATAATTGTCGGGATAGGCGGTTTTGTATGGCTCAAATATTCTGAGAATCATTTCAGGTAATAAGAAGAAGTCTGTCGCCGCTCAAGGTGTCGCAGTCAAGCTCATTGTCGTTTCTTATATTATCGGGTGCGGTGCAGTATGCTCTTGCTATATCCCAAATATCTTCTCCGCCTCTTGCATAGTACAAAACGAGAGGTTCTTTTTTTGTATCTTCTCTCGGTTTGTCGCCGTCTGTACTGAGTGCAGATAAGCACTTTATGTTTATCTCGTCATAGACTTCTCCCGATACGAGCAGCTCTGTTCTTACCTCGATCCGTCTTTCGGAGCATATTCTGTAGCTTGATGATATGACCTTTGTTTCGGTATAAAAATCGGGTCTGTCAATATTCATATCTTGTGAGAGTGCGTGAGTGTATTCACCGCTTCTTTCTGTATAAACAGTGTTGCCCTCATTGTCGGCTGCAAGCACGCATACGTTGTATTTTCCCGTAATATACGTTTTACCTTCTTTTTGTATGCAAACGGCATTTCCGTTTTCACACCATACGTCAATTACCTTGGATACGGTATTCTCTGTAAGATCGACATTCACCTTGTCAACTATGCTCTCCTTAAACTCGCATTTGAGAATGGGCAGAGTGATCTCGGCATACTCGGGCAGTGTTCGGTACATTGTTGAGTAGCAGTCTTTTATTACTGTGGTATCACGTTTTTCCGATACCAGAGCCGTAACACAAAGCTTTGCTGACAATACGGGCAGAGGATCGTCAAAGCCTATCTCGTTACGCAGAGTTATACTGTAACTGAGTATCTCTGTTCTCAGAGAGATCGTACTCTCATCTGTGCCGGATTCCGGCTCTATTGCCTGACTGAACGGTATGCTGTAATCCATGCTTTCAAGCTTACCGCTGTCGAGGTCTGCAAGATATACGAGCTTAATAAGCAGATCGCCTTTGTATATAAGCTTATTGCCGTTCATTTTGCAGTCGCCTTTAACGGCTCTTATCTCGCTTCTGATAACGCTTTGTACGGCTGAGTGATTCTGCCCCGGTTCAAGTGTCTCGGTAACAGAGAATTGTCTCTGAGTGATAGAACGGATATAAGAGTATTGCACACTGCTTTTCTTTTGCTGTATATCAGTGCCCTTGATGTGCGTCACTGTGCGCTCTTCGCACTTGTCGAGTACCTTGATGTTTACGTTGAATGCACCGTGAAGGTTGAGCCTTCTCGGACTTAACGCACGACAGTTGAGATAGTTTACTTTAATTTCTGTTTGCAGAGCAGGTTCTTTCGGTGCTTCACGCAGGTTTTCGCTTATGCTGAATGGATAACTTTGTTCGGTGCAGCGCACAGCCATCTTTATAGCGTCAATATATATGATCTTTACTGTGGCGTTGCCCTCGATCTCTATTCTGTCGCCTATGATGTTTCTCGTTTCAATGTGCGGTTCAATGCGGCATTTAAGTATTTTCTGAATGTCGGGACAATAGTCCGGCAAAGCAATATCTGCGTCAACCGTTTTTTCACGGGTCTCGTTAAAGATCGTTTTGCAGACAAAAAAACCGTCTGTCTTTATGGGATAATTCATGGCTTTTCTCCTTTTTTATTTTTCGTGTGTGGTGATACGTCGTTATAATATATATGACGTATGTAATTTTCTTATTCCTTTCGCTTCACTGCAGTACTATATGTAGTGATATATTTTTAGCTTTTTTATGTACTGAAAATTGTGCATACATACTCTTGACAAGCTGATTATTAACGCTGATGTTCGATTTTTTATGTTTATTCTTAGTTTTATTTAGTAAAATAAAACTATATATAGTTTGAGTTAGAATTATATATACAAAATATTGGATTGATTCGGTGTTTTCACCAAAAATCAAGCAAATGACTCTTTTATGACTTTTATCTATTGACATTGGGGTGTTTATAATATATACTTAATATTGCTCACACTTATGTCGAATACTATATATAGTGTAAAGTTAAAAACTTTACACTATGTTTCAAAATTCCCCGAAGTGATATATATGGGTAATATTTTACGGAGGTTTTGAAAAAATGATTAACGAAATAATTAAACGTGACGGCAGAAAAGTTCTGTTTGATAAAGAAAAAATCGTTCAGGCGATATTCAAGGCAGCCGCAGCCGTTGGCGGAAAAGACAGAGAAGTTGCTTCCGATCTTGCAGATCAGGTGGTTGAATATCTTGAAACTGAAATGGGAGAAAACTGCACGCCCACTGTTGAACATGTTCAGGACGTTGTAGAAAAGATCCTGATAAACAACGGTCACGCACGCACCGCAAAGGAGTATATTCTCTATCGTGCGGATCGTACAAGAGTACGCACAATGAATACAAAGCTTATGCGTATTTACGAGGATCTCACCTTTAAATCCGCAAAGGATAACGATATAAAGAGAGAGAACGCAAACATAGACGGCGACACAGCAATGGGTACTATGCTCAAATACGGTTCTGAGGGCGCAAAGCAGTTTTATGAGATGTATATACTCAAGCCCGAACACGCAAAGGCTCACAGCAGCGGAGATATACATATTCACGATCTCGATTTCCTGACACTTACAACTACATGCTGTCAGATAGATATTGAAAAGCTTTTCAAAAACGGTTTCTGTACGGGACACGGATTTTTGAGAGAGCCTAACGACATTGCAAGCTACAGTGCGCTTGCGTGTATTGCGATACAGTCTAATCAAAACGATCAGCACGGCGGTCAGAGTATCCCGAATTTTGATTACGGAATGTCGGGCGGAGTAAAAAAGACCTACCGCAGGATATACAGACAAAACCTTGCAAGAGCAATAGAGCTTTTGTGTGATGATGATAACGCACTCGAAACGGCTTTTGCGCTTGCCGATAAGGCAGAAGAACTGAGTGGCAAGATACCGAGACTCGACGACGGCGAGGAGTACCAAAAATCTGAAATGTCGCTTCTTGCAGACGCATACGGCGAAGAGAGAGCAAAAAGAATACAGAAATTTGCGTATGATCACGCACAGAAGGAGACAGACAGAGCCTGCTATCAGGCAATGGAGGCACTTGTTCACAACCTCAATACTATGCACAGCCGTGCAGGCGCACAGATACCCTTCAGCTCGATAAACTACGGTACAGATATATCTCCCGAGGGCAGACTCGTAATAAAGAATGTACTTCTTGCAACAGAAGCAGGTTTGGGAAACGGTGAAACGCCTATTTTCCCGATACATATTTTCAAGGTAAAAGAGGGTATAAACTATAATCCGGAAGACCCGAACTACGATCTCTTCAAGCTTGCAATGAGAGTATCAGCTAAACGCTTGTTTCCGAATTTCAGCTTTATTGACGCACCCTATAATTTGCAGTATTACAAAGAGGGACACCCCGAAACAGAGGCTGCATATATGGGCTGCAGAACAAGAGTTATCGGCAATGTATATGACAAAACAAGAGAGATAGTAACAGGAAGAGGAAATCTTAGCTTTACCTCGGTTAATTTGCCGAGGATAGCTATTCTGAGCGGCGGCAAGATAGACTTCTTCTACGATCAGCTTGACAGACAGATCGACCTTGTAATAGATCAGCTTCTTGCAAGATTTGAGATACAGGCAGGCAAAACTCCGAGAAATTTCCCATTCCTTATGGGTCAGGGCGTATGGCTCGACTCTGAAAAGCTTGCACCCGACGAGCCTATCAGAGAGGTATTGAAGCATGGCACATTAACAATGGGTTTTATAGGCCTTGCAGAGTGTCTGAAAGCACTTATCGGCAAGCACCACGGCGAATCGAAAGAAGCGCAGAATTTAGGCCTTGAAATAATCGGCTATATGAGAAGCAGAATGGATCAGGCGTCACAGAAATACGGTATGAACTTCTCTCTTATCGCAACTCCTGCAGAGGGCTTGAGCGGACGTTTTGTAAAGCTTGACGCACAGCGTTTCGGTGTTATTCCCGGTGTTACCGACAGAGAGTACTATACAAACTCTTTCCATGTACCTGTTTACTATCCTATCAGCGCATTTGAGAAAATAAAGCTTGAAGCACCTTATCACGCTCTCACAAACGGAGGCCATATTTCTTATATTGAGCTTGACGGC
Organism: Clostridia bacterium; assembly: GCA_017418905.1. Taxonomy (GTDB): domain Bacteria; phylum Bacillota; class Clostridia; order Oscillospirales; family Acutalibacteraceae; genus RUG592. The sequence goes on from JAFOMO010000208.1 coordinate 8,594, forward strand.
GATCCGCTTCAAAATCTTGATGCTTTTGAAAGCGTTATCAGAGTTATGAAAGAAAACGGCATAGGCTATGGTTCTATCAATCACCCGGTTGACCGTGATCCCTGCTGCGGATATACAGGTATTATAGGCGATACCTGCCCTCAGTGCGGACGCCGCGAGGACGAGGACGGAACAGGCTTTGAACGTATTAGACGTATAACCGGCTATCTTGTAGGAACGGTAGATCGTTTTAACGATGGCAAAAGAGCAGAAGAGCACGACAGAGTAAAGCATGATGTTGGAGATACCGCAGAATAGCTTTAAATAACAAATTGACCGCCCTGTACTGAAACAAGGCGGTCTTTATTGTTTGATGATTATATTTTATTATTGAGTACAAGTATGATAAGTACGCAGGCGGCAATTAATACCGCAGATGAGATCATAACCATAAGAGTGGTGTTTTTCTTCGCTTCCTTGCCGGTTTGTTCAGAATTATCGGATTTAGGCAGCAGCTTTGCCTTTCGCAGAGCTGTTACAACAGTTTTGTAAAGAAAAAGTGTAATGCCCGAATTGATAGTACCTTTCAGCAGATTGAACGGTAAGAATACCGTTGGCAGCATAGGAACGATGACCTCTCTCGGCGCACCTGTATAGATCGGTGTTATGAGGAAGTTCCAGAGTATCATCATCAATGTCATAGATACAGTTCCGATCATCAGACCGATAACGGCATTTTTAAGCTTAGGTTTACGGTGATAGAAAATTGTGCTTACCGTAACAAATACACCGGTAGATAAAACATTCATTAAAAGACCTATAAAACCTGTTGAGCTTATTGTTACCATTTCGACAAGAGAAACTACAAGCGTCATAACAAGAGCAGCTATCGGGTCGAAAATAAATCCGCCTATTGCAATAACAGCGTCCTTTGGGTCAAGACTTAAATACGGCGCAGACGGCATAACGGGTATACTGTGCATAAGCACTGTGCCTGCAAATGCAATTGCGCAAAGCAGAGCCATAGTCGTAAGCTTCTGAATGTTGGTCGTTGATTTTGTGCGGTTGTTCATAAATAAAAACTCCTTTGCAGATTTAAATTGCGGAGCAAAAGTGAGAAAATAAAAAAGCCCCTTTTTCGGGGGCTTTAGTTGTTTTTGAAGATACTGTACAAAGCCGGTATCATAAAACCTCTCTCATCCGGACTATACCGTCGGCACAGGAATTTCACCTGTTCAGCTAAAAAGCTCACGGGCTTCCGAGCAAGTCGGTTACCGTCGGTGGGGAATCTCACCCCGCCCCGAAGTTCTTTCATTGTACATTATATTACTCTATGTGATTTTTGTCAACTCTTTTTATTGATGAGGCATATGATTTGTCCGGGTGTCTGTGTCGCTGTCTGTGCTTTTTTCTGTATCGAACTCTGTATCGGAAACATCTGTGTCTGTGCTTTTGCTGTCGTTCTTTGGCTTTTCACTTTCTGTCTTTTTGCTTTCAATATCAAGCTCAAGCCGGTTTTTAAGCTCAGAGTGTTGTATCTCGCAGTTGGGCAATGTGTATTGAAGCTCGCCTACGGCTTCTTTTGAAAGACAATAATTGCCTTCTATATTGAGAAGCATAAGATATTCTTTGTCATTCAGAACGGAAATATCCGATATAGGATCGTTTGTAAGAATAAGCTCATTCAGTTTGTTAAGACCGGCAAGCGGCGAAAGATCGGATAAAGATGTGTTTTCGGCATAGAGTATTCTCAGTGACTTGAAGTTTGCAAGCGGAGAAAAGTCTTCTATTTCAGAGTTAGAGCCTATGTATAATTCCTGAAGATCGGAAGCCTCTGCAATAACGCCTAAGCCTGTTATGCCGGATTCTGTAAGATCAAGCACACGCAGATCGTTAAGCGGAGTTAATGCACTGAATCCGACTATATTGTTATAGCTTAAATAAAGCTCTTCCATACGAGTTGCATTTTCAAGCGGAGAAATATCGGAAATATTTGTTTCATCGGCATATAAAACTTTAAGCTTGTTGAGATTTGACAGTGCGCTGATGTCTTCAACAGGATTTTTGCCTATATCTAACGATGTAAGGTGAGTTAAGACTTCAAGTGCCGAAATATCTGTAATATTGTTGTTTGAAAGAACAAGTGTTTGCAGATGAGTAAGATCTTTGATAGGTGTAATATCTGTTATACTGTTATTAGACAATACAAGTGTCTTTAATCCTTCAAGCTGTCCTATCTCGTCAAGAGAGGTGATACCGCAGTTGTCAAGAGAGAGTGTGGTGAGGTTTTCGCAGTCTTTGAGTTCAGAGAAGCTCGTTATTGTTTTATCTGAAACAGAAACTTCCGTTGTATCGTATGAATATTTTTGTCCTGCAATTGAAAAGGAGTTTTTTTCATCACAGGCAGAAAGCATGACGCTTGACGACAATATCATTGCAGAAAGTGTAATTGACATTATTAGCTTGTTCATATCAGTTCTCCTATTAACGGCAATGTTAATGAATGATGCCGCTTTATATATTATAACGGTAAAAGCAAAATTTTGTTGTCGAAAAAAGAATATCGACAGCAAATATTCGCATAAAAAACCGTGCAAAAATATTTTATAACAAATCGCAGAATTTTGCAAGGATATTTCTACACATTGTTACAAAGTATTACAACATTTTAAGTTGACATTTTATATATAAATATTCTATAATTAATCTTGGGCTATTTATTTTAATGTTTTGCAGAATTTAACCATTTTAAGAAGATGAGTTTTAGCGAAGCGTTTTAGGAGAAGAAAGAATTTTGGCATAAGAATACCGTATCAATAGGATTTATGTTGATACGTAAAAAATAAGATTTATTGACAGGCTTTTAAAATGCTTGTATCAGGGCTTTTGCGGATTATTATGCCCTGTAACAAAGTTTTGATATATTATGCTTTTTACATTTGACACTCTTATATTTGAAGATACCGTGAGTGCTGCATTATAAATATTTTCTTGATTCATAAAACTTAATATAATATGGTTAACCTCTGCGTTGGAGGGGTTTATTTTGATAACGTGTAAGTTGTGTGGTGCTTCAAACGATGCAAAATCCTCCGTATGCAAAGAATGCGGAGCTTCACTCATCGTGAAGACCAAACAAAATAAGAGCTATAAAAAAGAGATTTATTCCAGCAGGAAACCGCAGGACAGCTTTATTAATATTGATGATGGCAAAGACCTTTTTTCTTCAAAATCAAAATATGAACAAGCTCGCAAAGAACATGTTTTGAACAAGATCTATGAGCAGGAGCTTGCGAGAGGCGAAGCACCTGTTAAGCCGTATACTGTTGATGATCTTACAGAAAAGAAAGAAAATGAAGCTGTTGAACCTGTTCAGCCGTTGGTAATAGACCGTGCAGCTACATCTGATATTGTAGGCACAAGAAAGCAGCAGTTTGTACCTCGCGACACGGGCTACGGTACAGCCGAAAACAGAAAAGGCAATAATAATTCAAGCAAGAACAAACAAAAGAATAAATATAATACAGATCATAATATTCCGTCAAGAGAAATAAAGAAAGTCGATACTCAGAAATTGGCTGCACAGCAAGAAGAAAGACGTTCTCATACTGCGTCAATTCAAAACAACAGCCGCAGGCAAGACAAAGCCGTTCGCAGAAATACAGGTAATTTCACTGCTGTTAAACAAGCACAGAATGATACCGCCGAGCAAAAAACAAAGGCGATTGTGCTTGAACCGACAAAGGGTAAGACCATGCCTGATGAACCTGTAAAGACATATGAGCGTAAACCAAAGAAAAACGATCGGCAGAATACAGACGCAAAGGTTTACGATCGTCGTGTGAACAATGCCGTAAGCAGTGATCTTGATGACAAAAAAAGAAGTGTTTCTCCCGATAAAATTACGGATAAGAAAAAAGAAGAGGCAAAAGCACCTCCCGCAAATCTCAGAAAAGCGGATAACACAAAGAAAAAATATTCCTCGGTACAGAATAATACATCTGTTTCAGAGGCTGAACAGGAGCTTATTAATACTGTAGGCAGCAAAAGCACAAAAGACAGTACACCTAAAAGTGCCTCGGTGCAGACTTTAAAATCCGAGAAAAAAGCAGTTATTGTCAAGTCTGCCGATAGTACCGCAGATCAGACAAAGGTAAAGACTGTAAAGGCAGCTAAATCCGAGAATACAGCACCCGTTACAAAGCCTGCCGATAGTACATCCGACCAGACAAAGGTAAAGACTGTAAAGACAATCAAATCCGAGGATACAGCACCCGTTACAAAGCCTGCCGATAATACAGCAAAGCCTTCAAAAGCCAAAAGGAAAGTATTCAACAATGAGGATATTGAAGCTAACAAGTATTATGCGTCATGTGCTTATTTAGGAATACTGCTTTTAATACCGCTGATGAAACGCAAAAGATCAAAGTTTTGCAGAGCGCACACAAAACAGGGGACAGCCGTATTTGTATATTCACTTATAGTTGAGCTTGTTTCACTGATGTTGGTCTTGGGCTTGCGTGCGCTTCTTGTATGGATTCTTGCATTGCCCTATATAGTATATTCAATATCAATGTTTGTTGTATTCTGCGCAATGGGAGTATTGTTGGTAATTCCTGCCTTTAGTGGAGCAAAAAATGCATTTAACGGAAAATACAAAGCTGTTCCGATAGCAGGTAGATTTGTAAAGAAAAAGAGTAAAGCTAAAAAGCATACCAAGCAGAAAAAGACCAATTCGACAAAAGAATAATTCAGTTTTAATGCGAGTCGTATGTATTCGGCTCGCATTGTTTTTGAAGTATTTGGGAGCAGCTATTATGAACGAATTACCGATAGATTTTACCGAGCAAATGAGAGGTTTGCTCGACGAGAATGAATATAAAGCCTTTTTGCAGTCTGC
>JAFOMO010000209.1 GCA_017418905.1 Clostridia bacterium
TAAGGGAAGTGAGCCTTATGTCTATACACTCTATAGATATGCCTATAGAACAGAGAAATACAGGAAGAGGTAATCCCAATGCCGTTCTGACATTTGGTGTGGAGCTTAGGAATCGTCAAGAAATAACTTGCACTTTCATGCTCGCTTAATTTGCCCTGTTTGTCGTTACAATACCTTGAAATACGTCAGTATTCCTGCGGTATTGTGCCTAACACAGAACAAATTATTCTTCGCCTGAATCGCACAACTTATTTCTTGACAATTCCTTAATAATCGTCAAAAAGAATTATTATATAAATTACCCGGTTATGACAGCCGTATCATTGTTGAAAGAGATTTGGTAAATATGGCAGACCTTTCAGCATTGACCGCTTATACAGGCGATGAGTTTGCAATGTTTACAAAAGGTAATGAACGAATTATTATCCGCGGAAATTCCATTAAGGTTAATATAGGTATAAGTGAAGCAGAAAAACTTGCAAAAGACGGATATAAGTGGAGTGGGCATACGCATCCCGGCATAGACTATTTATCTATGCAACCGTCTGATGGTGATTATGCGATTTTGGATTGTTTTAAACAGAAAATATCTGTTATCTATAATTCAAAAGGCGATTACAGGACATTTGAGAAAAGGAGTTGAGCAATATGTGTAAACTTTTTGATAAACATGAGAAAGAAATAAAAAAGTATTGTGATGATAATGGTTTGGATTTTGATATTGTAAAATCAATGCCACAGTGTTGGGGCAAAAATGATATTTGGTTACAATACTATGACCCTGAAAAAGGAAAAAATGGGTTGCTTGATGAAACACCTGCTCAAATTGTTTTAAAAATACAAGTAAATAATGGAATTGTTACCATTGAACAAACAGAACACACCGATAAGTATTTGAAGAAAGTATCGTAGTGTTATAATACCGCCTGAATTTTTAGGCGGTATTTTTTTAAAATTTGTATAAATCTTTTAATCAGAGATAATTATAAAACACTCTCCTCGAACAGCTCATTCGGGGAGAGTGTTTTTATTATAATCAAATCAGAACGTCACAACGATCTGTTCGGGCGGCTCGCATGGGGTCAGAGAAGTTACCTTCAATACAGGACCTTTGCGCTTATAGAGCGAATTATGCTCGATAGATATTTTCGCCTCTATTACTGCCCATGCGCCTTTTTTTAGTGTGTCTGCCTTGTCATACTTACAAATAACTGCACAGTATTGAATATCTTCAACGCAGCAGGTCATTACCTGTCTGCCAATTGCAAAGGTCTTTGAATCGAACTCGGGGTTACGAGCGATCATACCCTTGAATTTTACTGTCTTTTTGTTGTACTTCATCATTTCTTCAACGCAGTCACGATACCACAAGCCGTAGTCATTATCTTTTATCTCGATAACATCTGCGTCGAGATCAAACGGCAGAGGGTCAATAATATCATCATACACTACCTTACCGTTTGTATATTCGTATGCTATCTCGCAGCGGCGGCTTATCGCTCTCATTGCGGTATGATACATCATCTGATCTGCGCCTATGGGCATACGGTTGAATACTACCATTTCAGTATCCGTCACCTTATCGACAACAAGACTTCTCATATTTGCGTTATAGCTTGAAAAGGTCTTTGCGTCAAAGAATGTCATTTGCTGATATATTATCCAGTCCTCGGGCATTGCGTCGTAAAGTGCCTGAAGCTGCCACATACCGTTATACTCTACAATTACTCTTGTAGCCTTTGTTTCGTCTGCGAATTTCTGAAGATTTTCTTCGTTGAGTTCGTCCTCGTCCTCTATCGTCTTAAAGAAAACGTCTTTACTCGGAATAGTCTCCTCGTTATACTCTTCTACGCCCTCTTCGCAGACAAGAACAAGCGTTCTTTCTTTTTTATGAAATCTTTTATCTTCAAGTGTTTCTTGAATAAACTTAGTTTTGCCGCTTTCGAGAAAGCCGACAAACAGATATACAGGAATTTCCATTGTTATCCCCCCGATTTTTTATGGAGTGTGGAGTCGCTTTCCACTTTCAACTTTAATTAAAACAGTTTCGCTATCTCGCTTTCGCTGATCTTTGAGCCTATAACACAAAGTCTGCCTATTGTGCCTGCGCTGCCTGTTCTTACATCGGGTTCGCCCGGTACATAATCAAAGTGAATCCAATTGCCGTCTTTACCCTCTACTATGCCCTTTGCACGCAGTACAATACCGTATTTCTCCTCGTCTGCAAGCTGATTCAATGCGTTGGTTATCTCGTCTGCGGTAAATTTCTTTGTCGTTTCTTTGCCCCAGCTTGTGAATACCTCGTCTGCATGGTGATGATGTTCATGATCGTGATCGTGTCCGCAGCAGCACTCGTGGTCATGGTCATGGTCGTGATGATGTTCGCACTCATGATTGTGATCATGATGATGTTCGCACTCGTGGTCATGATCATGGTGATGTTCGCACTCGTGGTCATGATCATGGTGATGTTCGTGTTCGTGGTCGTGTTCATGCTCGTGATGATGACCGCAAACAGGGCAAACATCTGCTTCTTCTTTAAGCTTTTTCATTGTTTCTTCGAGGGAGTCTTTATTCTCCAACGCTGATACTATCTGAGTACCGCTAAGGCTGTCCCAATCTGTAACAACAAGCTGTGCAGCAGAATTATGCTCTCTGATAAGCGAAACACAAGTATCAAGCTTTGCGTCCGACAAGCCTCTTGTATGACTTAATACAATTGCGTTTGCGTGCTCGATCTGATTTATAAAGAACTCACCGAAGTTTTTAACATACATTTTGCATTTGCCTGCGTCAACAACTGCTGTAAAGCTGTTGAGTAAAAGCTCGTCCGAGTGAACATTTTCAACTGCTGCGATAACGTCCGAAAGCTTACCAACACCCGACGGCTCTATAATAATTCTGTCGGGGGAATACTGCTCTAAGACCTGCTTTAAAGCCTGCCCGAAATCGCCTACCAGACTACAGCAGATACAGCCTGAGTTCATCTCTGTTATCTCAATGCCTGCGTCCTGCAAAAAGCCGCCGTCAATGCCTATATCGCCAAATTCATTCTCGATAAGAACAAGCTTTTCTCCCTTATAAGCCTCTGCTATAAGCTTTTTAATAAGCGTTGTTTTGCCTGCACCCAAAAAGCCCGAAAAAATATCTACCTTTGTCATATCAATACTTCCTTTTTCTGAAATTTAAAACTAATACATAGTTTAACACTTAATTGTGTTTTATTCAAGATGTTATATTTAAATATTTGTTAA
>JAFOMO010000022.1 GCA_017418905.1 Clostridia bacterium
AAGCCGTTTTTAATGGCGAATAAAGCGGAGGTGACCCGTATGTGTATTACAGAATTTAACGAAGAAAAGTTTCGCAATCAGACATTTGAAGAGGGTTTAGAAAAAGGCAAAAAAGAAGGCATTCTCGAAACGCTTATCGGTCTTGTAAAAGAAGGCATACTGACCTTAGCCGATGCCGCTCAGCGGTATAACGTAAGTGTTCCTGAGTTTGAAGCGTTAACAGGCTTAAAGGCATAAACAAGAGCACTCAAAGCAAGAAAGCAGGTGGTTACGATGTCCGAAAACATCTCAACAAATCGTGAATACAAAGACAGACTGTTCAAGTTTATTTTCGGTAATCCCGAAAACAAGGAATGGACTTTGAGCTTGTATAATGCTATAAACAATACATCATATGAAAACTCAGACGATATACAGCTAACCACCATACAAGACGCTGTTTATATGAATATGAAGAATGATGTTTCTTTTCTGATAAACGATATTATGAATTTTTATGAACAGCAATCTTCATATAATCCGAATATGCCTATGCGGTTTCTGATATATGCAGGTATGGTGTACAGCAAATATATCGAAACATCCGACAATTACTTTGAGTACAGCTCTTCTCAGCAGAAAGCCCCTGCTCCTCAATGCGTATGCTTCTATAACGGAACAGCAAACAAAGACGACAGGATCATTTTGAAGCTGAGTGACGCTTTCGGTCATAACAGATCGGATATTGAAGTTACCGTTGCAATGATAAACATCAATTACGGACGCAATAAAGAATTAATGGAAAAGTGCAAGCCGCTTGCAGAATACTCCCGGTTTGTGGATAAAGTGCGTATTATGCTTAAAGAAACAAAAGACCTCGGTTCGGCTATTGGTAAAGCTATTGACGAATTGACAGATGATTCTCTTATCAAGCCGTTTTTAATGGCGAATAAAGCGGAGGTGACCCGTATGTGTATTACAGAATTTAACGAAGAAAAGTTTCGCAATCAGACATTTGAAGAGGGTTTAGAAAAAGGCAAAAAAGAAGGCATTCTCGAAGCTCTTATCGGACTTGTAAAACGAGGATTGATAACGATCGGTCAAGCGGCTTCTCAAGCTGATATGAGCGTTTCGGAATTTGAAGCGTTAACAGGCTTAAAGGCATAAATAAAAGCACACAAGATAGAAACGATCTTAACTATCTTGTGTGCTTTTTTTCAAAACTGCAAAATATTCTAAAAATTATTATTAATCAAAGAACTTCTCGTGAATAGCCTTTACAGCTTTATCTGCGTCTGCCTCGTCAATAAGAACAGATACCTTTATCTCGCTTGTAGAGATCATTCTGATGTTGATCTGTGCGTCATATAAAGCCTCAAACATCTTTGTTGCAACACCTGCATGGCTCTCCATGCCTGCACCTACGATAGATACCTTTGCTACGCTCTTATCTGTTGATACCTCTTTAACACCCTGCGGCAAGAGATAATCCTTGAGAATAGTCTCTACCTCGTCTGCCTTATCCTGTGCAACTGTGAATGTAATATCCTTTGTGCCGTCTCTGCCGATAGACTGAAGAATAATATCAACATTAATATTTGCAGCCGATACCTTAGAGAACACCTTGAATGCAAGACCCGGTCTGTCGGGCAAGCCGATAATCGAAACTCTTGCTACCTCTGTATCCTTTGCTACACCGCTTATCAACATTTTCTCCATTTTTGTTGCCTCCTTAACAATAGTGCCTCTCTCTTTCTCCAAGCTTGAGAGTACCTCTAATTCAATATTATATTTTTTTGCCATTTCTACCGAACGGTTATTAAGAACCTGTGCGCCGAGTGTCGCAAGCTCCAGCATTTCATCATAAGAAATAGATTCAAGCTTTTTAGCGTTTGCAACCTTTCTCGGGTCTGCTGTATATACGCCCTTAACGTCTGTGTATATTTGACAAAGGTCTGCATGCATTGCTGCTGCTATTGCAACTGCGCTTGTATCCGAACCGCCTCTGCCGAGTGTTGTAACATCGTCATACTTATTAACGCCCTGGAAGCCTGCAACTACAACTATGTTCTTCTTGTCAAGCTCCTTTTGTATTCTGTCGGGTACAACTCTCTTTATACGTGCACTTGTATACGCCGATGAGGTCTGAAAGCCTGCCTGCCAGCCCAGAAGCGATACAACAGGAAATCCAAGCTTCTCAATAGCCATAGCCAAAAGAGCAACTGAGATCTGCTCGCCCGAAGCTAACAGCATATCCTTTTCTCTTTTTGATGCATGGGGGTTTATCTCGTTGCCCTTTGCGATAAGATCGTCTGTTGTGTCACCCTGAGCAGATACTACAACTACTACATTGTTGCCCTGCTTGTAGGTGTCTGTAACGATCCTTGCAACATTGAATACACGCTCTGCATTTGCAACCGAGCTGCCTCCGAATTTTTGTACGATTAAACTCATTATAAAAACTCCTTTTCAAGTGTTTTGACTGTTGACAGTTTTATACAGTAAAGTTCTAAATCACTCAATATAAACTTTAGCACCTTCATCATCTGCTGTCAATAGATGAAACTGCCAATCTTTAATACCCTTGCTTTCAAGATGATGTATAGCATAACGATTAAACGTATCTTCAAGCTTATCGTCTATTATAGCAATTATCGACGGACCTGCACCGCTTATATATGTTCCGTATGAACCAAGTTCATAGCTCATTCGGAAAACTGTTTCAACTCCGCTGATAAACTTTTTACGGTAAGGCTGATGTATACTGTCCTGCACCGCTACACGCAGATTTTCAAGACTTCCCGAAAACAATGCTGCTGTCATAAGCGAGCTTCTCGAAAGATTATACACTGCATTCTCTCTTGAATACTCGTTTGGCAGTGCTTTTCTTGCAACCTCTGTTTTCAGCTCAAAGGGCGGTATAAATACTCCGAACCTTATATTTTTTGCAACTGGTACGCTCACGCTGTATACATGACCGTTTTCCATTGCGGCAGTTACCAGACCGCCGAGCAATGCAGGTGTGGTATTATCCGGATGTCCCTCGATTTTACAAGCAAGATTTACAAGATCGTGCTTTGTAAGCGGACTGCCCAGAAAACGGTTTGCTCCCACAAGTCCGGCAACAATACAGGCAGAAGAGCTGCCCAGTCCCCTTGTCATGGGTATATTGTTTTCTTGTATTATTCGCAGTCCAGGAAGTTTTTTTCCGCATTCGCTGTAAAGTCTTTCGGCAGACCAGTATATCAGATTCGATTCGTCTGTCGGAATAACAACATCATCCTTTGATGTAATGTCTATTTCGTCTGCCTCTTCCATCCATACATGGTTATACATATTAAGCGCAACGCCCAGGCAGTCAAAGCCCGAGCCTAAGTTTGCGCTCGTTGCCGGGATCTCTATTTTTATCATATAATCAAAACCTTATTAAAAATCTGCAATTCTGATCGACGACAATACTCTGAATCCGTCTTTTTCAAAAGTCCTGCAAGCCTTGTCAAAATCCGAGTACTTCATTAAAGGTGTAACAAAAGCGATCTCATTTTCGGGAGCATTATCCTTCTCTATAAAGCTGCACTCACCGAACACACCTGAAACACGCTTGTCAAGGTCTGTTTTATCAACAGCATAAGCACGAACAAACATTGAATACATAGTATCTTCAAAGGGCATAACGCTTTCGTTCTTTGAGTCCTCCCAGAAAATATTTCTGCGGCGGTCAAGGTTTGTTACGCAGTCCATTACGTCTGCAACAACTGCGCTTGCGGTAGGCAGCTTGCCTGCGCCCTTGCCGTAGAATACAACGTCGCCTGTATAGTCGCCCTTTACAAGAATAGCGTTGAATACGTCATCGACCGAAGAAAGCTGATTTGTATTCGGTACAAACATAGGTGCTACCAATATCTGATGTTTGCCGCCGTTCTGCTTTACAGAACCGATAAGCTTAATAACTCCGCCCCACGACTGCGCATAGCCTACATCGTCAAGTGTGACCTTAGTAATACCCTCTGTGTGTACACCGTCGGGATATACGTGCTTGCCGAATATCATAGAGGCAAGAATACAGATCTTTCTGCATGCGTCGTGACCCTCTACGTCTGCTGCGGGATTTCTCTCTGCATAGCCGAGATCCTGAGCAAGCTTTAAAGCGTCCTCGAAAGACATTGAGTCCTCGATCATTTTTGTAAGTATAAAGTTTGTTGTACCGTTGAGAATACCGTCGATCTCTTCAACATTGTTTGCTGCAAGACACTGATTAAGCGGTCTGATTATCGGAATACCGCCGCCGACGCTTGCTTCAAACAAAAAGTTGAGATTTCTCTCGTTTGCGATCTTTAAAAGCTCTGCGCCCTTTTTGGCAACAAGCTCTTTGTTTGAGGTAACAACGCTTTTGCCTTTGAGCAAACAGCTTTTTACAAAAGTGTATGCCGGTTCAACGCCGCCCATAACCTCAACTACGATCTTTATTTCGTCATCGTCTTCAATTTCCGAAAAATCCTTAGTAAAGCGGTCTGCTATAGGACTGTCGGGAAACTCTCTTAAGTCAAGGACTTTTTTTATGTATATTTCGTCCCGAACTCTTTTGGCTATCTCGGCGGAATTATTCAGCAGTATTTCGGTCACGCCGCTGCCAACTACACCGTGACCCATTACGGCTACCTGTATCATAAAATTATGCCCCTCTCATTAAATTAAAAATAAACACGTTATTATTTTAACACAAAAAAACTCAAATTACAAATACTTAGAGCAAAATATAACGATATTCTCTAAATTTTGATACTTTATTAATAATATTAAGCCTTTTCGTTGAATTTTTTGTTATAAATAGAGCATTATATTTTTATTTAAGAAAAATAGCCCTGTTGATCTTTCCGAATCAACAGGGAACTATCGTTCTGAGTGTGAAGTGTGGAGTTTTGAGAGCTGAGAGTTTTCTATATTTCCACTTTCAACTTTCCAATTTCAACTTTCAGCTTTCCATTATTTAGATTTCATCGTACGACTTCATAACTGCGCCCTTTGATGCAGAGCTTACAAGCTTTGAATATCTGCCGAGCCAACCGTATGTAATGTTCGGTTCGGGGGCAACATAGTTTTCTCTTCTCTTTGCAAGCTCTTCGTCCGACACTTCGAGAGTTATCTTTGCATTGGGAATATCAATGCTTATAATATCGCCCTCTTCTACCAGACCGATCACACCGCCGTCTGCTGCCTCGGGGCATACATGACCGATAGATGCGCCTCTGCTCGCACCGGAGAAACGTCCGTCTGTGATAAGTGCAACTGTCTTATCAAGCTTCATTCCTGCAAGTGCGCTTGTCGGGTTGAGCATTTCTCTCATTCCCGGACCGCCCTTAGGACCTTCGTATCTGATAACAACAACATCACCGTCAACGATCTTTGACTTATATATTGCGTCAATTGCCTCGTCCTCGCTGTTGAATACTCTTGCAGGACCTTTATGACAAAGCATTTCAGGTGCAACTGCGCTTCTCTTAACAACACAGCCATTTTCAGCAAGGTTACCCCAAAGTATCTGAATACCGCCTGTCTGACTGTATGGGTTATCAATTGTTCTGATAGCGTTTGTATCCTTAACGTATGCGCCCTCTATATTCTCGCCTACTGTTTTGCCTGTTGCTGTAATAAGGCTGAGGTCTAACAAATTCTTCTTTGCAAGCTCTGCCTGAACAGCAGGAACACCGCCTGCCATATTAAGATCCTGCATATGTGTAGGACCTGCCGGAGCTAAGTGGCAAAGATTAGGCACTTTTTCGCTCATCTCATTGAACAGGCTGAGGTCTATCGGAACACCTGCCTCGTTAGCAATAGCGAGCAGATGAAGAACGCTGTTTGAAGAGCAGCCTAAAGCCATATCGCAGGCAAGAGCATTTCTTATAGACTTCTCGTTGATGATGTCACGAGCCTTAATATCGTTCTTGACCAGGTTCATAATTGCCATACCTGCGTGCTTTGCAAGAGCAACTCTCGCTGAGGATACAGCAGGGATAGTACCGTTGCCGGGCAATGCGATACCAAGAGATTCACACAAGCAGTTCATGCTGTTAGCTGTATACATACCTGCACATGATCCGCAGCCGGGGCATGCGCCGTGTTCGCACTCCGAGAGCTTGCACTCGTCAATTATACCTGCTTTGTATGAGCCTACTGCCTCGAACATCTTTGAAAGGGATATTTCCTGTCCGTCATAGATACCTGCAAGCATAGGCCCGCCGCTGCATACTACGGCAGGAATATTCATTCTTACTGCTGCCATTACCATGCCGGGTACTATCTTGTCGCAGTTAGGTATAAGCACAAGACCGTCAAACTGATGAGCGTTTGTCATAGTTTCAACAGAATCTGCAATAAGCTCTCTTGATGCAAGAGAATACTTCATACCTATATGACCCATTGCGATACCGTCGCATACACCTATTGATGGTACCATAATAGGAGTACCGCCTGCAAGACGAATGCCTGCCTTAACAGCCTCTGCGATCTTGTCAAGATGAAAATGTCCCGGTACTATTTCGCTGTGAGCCGATACAACGCCGATAAGGGGTCTTTCAAGCTCTTCTTTTGTATAGCCCATTGCATAAAACAGGCTTCTGTTAGGCGCACGTTCTACGCCTTTTGTTACGTTATCACTGCGCATTTTTTATCACTCCAATTTATATATTATCAAGAACAAAACAATAAAAAGCAAAACTTTTAGTGAATTTTGTTAGGAACCGTGAAGAAATAACTTTTAAATTTATGCTTAGGATAATTTGTTCTGCACAAGGCAAATTTTCGCAGGAATACTGACGTATTTCAAGAAAATTTAACGCAGTGCGGGGCAAATTGGACAAGCAGAAATGAAAAGTTATTGATGAACAGTTCCTTAGTGCTGATTACTTC
>JAFOMO010000210.1 GCA_017418905.1 Clostridia bacterium
AACGACACACAGGGCAAATTAGGCGAGCCTGAAAGTGCAAGTTATTTCTTGACGATTCCTAAGCATAAATTTAAAAGTTATTTCTTCACAGTTCCTAAGAGGGTTGACTGCGTGCAATATAGTATCGGTTTTATTGTGTATGAGCGCAAATTGCAAATTGCACACTGCACATTGCACATTGAATTAGATTTGTCTTGCCGCTGCGTCTATATCGGGGCTTACATACATTTCCACCTTGCCTGCGTCTTCACACTTTGAAAACTCCGGATCCATAGGAAGCTTGGCAAGTACCTTCAAACCAAATCTTTCGGCTACGTCGTCTATGTGGCTGTCACCAAAGATCTTATGCTCCTTGCCGCACTCGGGGCATTTGAAATAGCTCATATTCTCGATTATACCTATTATGGGTATATCCATCATATTTGCCATGTTGAGCGCCTTTTCTACTATCATAGATACAAGCTCCTGCGGTGAGGCTGCTATGATTATACCGTCAAGCGGCAATGACTGAAATACAGTGAGTGCGACGTCGCCCGTTCCCGGGGGCATATCTACAAACATATAGTCTATATCGCCCCATACAACGTCTGACCAGAACTGCTTTACCATTCCCGATATTACGGGACCTCTCCATACAACCGGGTCTGTTTCTCTCTCTAACAGAAGATTTACAGACATTATCTTTATTCCCGATTCTGTTTCTGCCGGGAATATTCCGTCCCGGTTGCCCATTGCTCTCTCTTTTATACCGAATGCCTTCGGGATCGATGGTCCCGTTATATCTGCGTCAAGAATACCTGTCTTGAAGCCCTCTCTCGTTTTTGCTGCCGCAAGCATTGACGTTATTGTGCTTTTGCCTACTCCGCCCTTGCCGCTTACTACTCCGATAACCTTTTTGACATTGCTTTGCTTGTTAAGCTGAGCCTTCAGACTTTCGGGATTTTTTGAGCTGCAGTCGCTTGAACACGTACTGCAATCGTGTGTACAACCCATAATTTTAATGCTCCTTTTGTATAAATACTCTTTTATTCTTCGTCTTCTTTGTCCTTTTTATCCTCTTCAAAATGCTCGGGATAAAATACATCTTCTGCGGCAACAGTTTCAAATCCGCTTAAAAACGTGTAGGGAATACCATAGCCCAATGTTACGGCGGCTAAGTGTATCAATATATCGTTTTGTAACATCTGATCGTGAAGCGGAAGTCCTATTGCGTAATATGCGCTTATTGCGTATATCGACGTCAGTACCATTAATATTAGTACTGACGGACTGAACCGTACTACCTGCTTGCCGTTGCCTACTCTTGTTGCGTAAAACAGCAGTGTACCGAATAATACGGTAAGTACTACCGCTATTCCGTTGTATACTGCCATTGTTGCCGACTTAGACGCAAGCTGCATTATAAAATAACAGCATATTGCGTATGCAAGTACTAAAAATGCCGAGAAAAACATATTCGCTGCTTCTTTTTTTCTTTTATTCATACTCATCAAAACCCCCGTATTATTTTAATGTGCAGTGTGCAATGTGCAATTACGCGGTTATACAAAATAAAACCGTTACTGCATTGCACGCAAAAATACTTCCGACTTTGTTATACTTAAAATTAATGCTGTTCATAAAATTTCGCAAGCAGCCATTGTACATTGCACATTGCAAATTGCACATTGATTCAACCATTGCACATTGCAAATTGATTACAGCATTGCCACCAAACATACCCACCCGTTTTCTTCAAACTTGCGGATAATGCTAAACTTTTCACTTACTGCTTTTTCTACCTCTGCCGAGCGAGTGTCAATTATACCGCTCATAATATAAACCGAGTCTTTATGCATAAACTTATCAACATCACGGCTGAGTGATATTATTGCGTCTGCCACAATGTTGGCGGCTACAACGTTATACTTGCCGTGTACCTTGTCGGTGAGATCGCCGCATAATACCTCAAATCTGTCCGATACATTATTTAGCTCGGCGTTCTCTCTCGCTGTTTTTACGGCTGTTTCGTCTATATCTACTCCGACTGCACTCTTTGCGCCCAACAAAAGCGCCGCTATTGCAAGAATACCGCTGCCGCACCCTATATCAAGAAATGTATCTCCGGGCTTTACATACTTTTCTATCGTCTGAAGAACAAGTCTTGTCGTTTCGTGCGTACCCGTACCGAACGCAAGCCCCGGGTCTAAGTTTATTACGGCTCTGCCCTGCGGGTCGTACTCATCTCGCCAGGTGGGACGAATAAGCAGCTTTTCGCCGATAGGAATAGGATTAAAATACTTCTTCCAGTTGTTGAGCCAATCCTCTTCTATGCAGCTTGCAAGCTCTATTTCGTGCTCTATGCCCTCGCTTGTATAACGCTCGCTCAGAAATGCCACTGCCTCTTGAGGGCTTTCGTCGGGATTGATGTATATGTGTACAATTCCCTTTGTTCTGTCCTTTTTGAGCAGATCTTCGTCTATGAGGTCTATGTGGGCTATCTCTTCAACCTCTTGTTCAAGTGCAGAGTAGTCCTCTATGTATATTCCGTATGGTACAGCCATTTGCGCTATATCTCCGGCTGCTTCAAGATACCTGTTCGGTACTTTTATCTTTATTTCTGTCCACTCGATCATCTAATACCACCTTGTTCAATTAGCAATTAGCAATTGTTGCTTGCAAAACATCATTTATGTTATTAACCCTTAGAAAACAACATAAAAAATATTTTTGCGTGCTAAGAAATATCGGTTTCATTATATTTTGGCACACATTGCACATTGCTAATTGACATCACTCTCCAAACATTTCTTTCAGTTTATTGAAAAAGCCTTTTCTGTTCTGATAATTCTTTTCTGAGCTTTGACCGTCGAACTCTTGCAAAAGCTCCTTTTGACGTTTGCTTAGGTTCTTAGGCACTTCAACAGTAACAGTAACGTATTGATCTCCCTTGCCTCTGCCGTTAAGACTTGCAATACCTCTGCCCTTTAGTCTGAACCTGTCGCCGGGCTGAGTACCCTCTCTGATAGTATATGTAACCTTTCCGTCAAGGGTAGGAACAACTACCTCAGCGCCCAGGCAAGCCTGAACAAAGGTTATGGGCAGCTCGCAGTATACATCATTGCCCTTTCTCTCAAACATTGCATGAGGACGCACATTGACCGTAATATACAGATCGCCTGCCGGACCGTGGTTGATACCTGCGTTTCCTCGTGAGCTCATACTCAGACGCTGGCCGTCGTCTATGCCTGCCGGAATGTTGATCTCTTCTTCTTTCTTTTTGCGTATTCTGCCTTTGCCGTCACATCTCGGACACGGGTCGTCAATAACTCTGCCCTTGCCGTTACAGTTGTCGCAGGCTCTTGATGTTTGTACCACACCGAAAGGCGTTCTCGAATTTACCGTTACATGACCTGTACCGCCGCAGGCTGAACACGTTTTCGGTGACGAGCCCTTTCTTGCGCCCGAACCGTCGCATACATCGCAGTTTTCTATTCTTGCATAGCTGATAGTCTTTTTGCAGCCCTTTGCTGCCTCTTCAAAAGAAATGCTGCAAACAGTTTCAACGTCTGTACCCCTGCGAGGTGCATTCGGGTTTGCCTGCCGTCTTGAACCAAAGCCGCCGAAAAAGCTGTTGAGAATATCGTCCATATCAAAGCCTGTCGCATATGAAGAATATCCGCCTGCGCCGCCCGCACCATAGCTCGGGTCAACTCCTGCATGACCGAACTGATCGTAACGTGCTTTTTTATCTTTATCCGACAAGACCTCGTAAGCCTCGTTTACCTCTTTAAAATTCTTTTCTGCCTCTTTGTCGTTTGGGTGTAAGTCGGGGTGATACAGCTTTGCCTTCTTTCTGAAAGCCTTCTTTATATCATCCTCAGACGCACCCTTCTCAACGCCGAGTACCTCATAATAATCTCTCTTGTCTGCCAAGAAAATCCCTCCGATATATTCCAATTGCGCATTGCGCATTGAATTACAAATTACGAATTGAAATCAGTACTGTTGCCAAAGTAATAAGTCCCGGTAACATCATAGATATACCTATTATGATATATACAATGACCTCTAATTTATTTGTATGGATATAGTGCTCTCGTGGGTGATCGGGGTTTATTCTCAGCTTGACCTTTGTTCCCTTTTCACCTATGCTCTTATCGCCCGAATATGATGTTGTACGATATGTTTTGTTGTTGTAGCTGTATTCATAGACAGGGCGTACCTTTATATTTTCTTCGTTTTCATAGTTTTCTTCAATGCGGCAGTCAACTATTTCTGCTGTTACAGAATCTTCGTCGCCGCTTTCGGCTCTGCGAAAGATAGTGGGGAACTTCGGGTCTATTTTGAGCTTTATTTTATCGTGCAGCTTGAAATCCTGCTTCACCGATTCAAGCCCGTCTACAATATATGCCTTTCCGTTTACCGCATATTCATATACGGGACGTATTATATATCTTGAACGATCTATCTTTCCTACCTTGTAATGGTCTGCTATTTCTGCGTCTATCTCTTTTGTACAGCGCATTTTACTGCGCAGTATCTCAAGCGGCAGAAATACTCCCGGTATAAGTCCGAGATAAAACAAAAACATATATCCGAATACGGGAATATCTCTCTGCAAGCCCTCGTTCAAGCCGTATTTATCTATAAGATATGAAAGCCCTGTCGCCGTTATAATATATATTCCTGTCATCAGACATAAATATCCGGCTGTTTTTCGTTTTCCCCATTTCTTGAAACCGTTCTCGGCGTATATTATATCTTCTCCGTTCTCCATTCTTTCACCTCCGAAACACCGCTTTTTCAAAATGCCAAACGGCAGCCCGTGCGGAGAGTGTTTCTCTCTACACGCAACTGCCCCTTTTTTAATGCGCAATGCGCAATTATTGTATTATAAGCTTTTAAATTAACATTGACACTTAGTATAAGATAGTAAAAATGTTGACCGCGGGCAATAAGGTATTTGTTTTATTGTGTATAAGCGCGTTATTGTCCGCGGGCACTGCCCGCTTAATCAACGTCTTTGAAGTCTGCGTCGTATACGTTGCCGTTGTCATCGCCGCCGTTACCTGTCGGGGCTGTATCTGTCGGCTGAGCCTGCTGTGCGTTTGCGCCTGCCTGCTGATAAAGCTTTGTTGATACTGCCTGAACTGTCTTTTCAAGAGCCTCTTTTGCACTCTTGATGTTTGAAATATCGTCTGTTGCGATAGCACTCTTGAGTGCGGAAACCTTAGACTCGATCTCGCTCTTGTCTGCGGAGTCGATCTTGTCGCCGTTGTCCTTGATAAGCTTTTCTGCGTTGTATGCAAAGCTCTCAGCCTCGTTCTTTGCGTCAACTGTTTCTCTGCGCTTCTTATCCTCAGCGGCATACTTCTCAGCCTCTGCAACTGCCTTTGCAATGTCGTCTTTGCTCATATTTGTATTAGAGGTAATTGTAACCTTCTGCTCTTTGCCTGTGCCGAGGTCTTTTGCAGATACGTTAACAATACCGTTAGAGTCTATATCAAATGTTACCTCGATCTGAGGAATACCACGGGGAGCCGGAGCGATACCCGAAAGAATGAACTTGCCGAGCTGCTTGTTATCTCTTGCAAACTCTCTTTCACCCTGAAGTACGTTGATCTCAACCTGCGGCTGATTGTCTGCCGCTGTGGAGAAGATCTGGCTCTTCTTTGTCGGGATAGTCGTATTTCTCTCTATGATCTTTGTCATAACACCGCCCATTGTTTCAACACCGAGTGAAAGCGGAGTAACGTCAAGAAGAAGTAAGCCCTCTACCTCGCCGCCGAGTACACCTGCCTGAATAGCTGCGCCTATTGCAACACATTCATCGGGGTTGATACCCTTAAACGGCTCTTTACCGATAAACTGCTTTACTGCGTCGATAACTGCCGGGATTCTTGAAGAACCGCCAACCATAAGAACCTTGTCGATCTCGTTGATAGAAAGTCCGGAATCGCTCAATGCTGTTTTTACAGGACCCATTGTGCTCTTTACAAGGTCTGCTGTAAGCTCGTCAAACTTTGCTCTTGTAAGAGTAAGGTCTAAGTGCATAGGACCGTTTTCGTCCTGCCAGATGAAAGGAATGTTGATAGACGCACTTGTTACGCCCGATAACTCGATCTTTGCCTTCTCTGCTGCCTCTTTAAGACGCTGCATTGTTGTCTTGTCTTTGCTGAGGTCAACGCCTGTGTCTCTCTTGAACTCGCCGATCATCCAGTCGATAACTCTCTTGTCGAAGTCATCGCCGCCCAGACGGTTGTTACCTGCTGTTGCAAGAACCTCT
Source organism: Clostridia bacterium (assembly GCA_017418905.1). Taxonomy (GTDB): domain Bacteria; phylum Bacillota; class Clostridia; order Oscillospirales; family Acutalibacteraceae; genus RUG592. Next base: position 6,269 of record JAFOMO010000210.1, read on the forward strand.
TGTACGCCGTCGCCCATTTCGATAATAGATACATCGAATGTACCGCCGCCGAGGTCATATACCATAACCTTCTGATCTTCTTCTTTGTCGATACCGTATGAAAGAGCTGCTGCGGTAGGCTCGTTGATGATTCTCTTAACATCAAGACCTGCGATCTGTCCTGCGTTCTTTGTTGCCTGTCTTTGTGCGTCTGTAAAGTATGCCGGAACTGTGATTACTGCCGAACGTACAGGCTCGCCGAGATATGCCTCTGCGTCTGCTTTAAGCTTCTGAAGTATCATTGAAGAAATTTCTTCCGGTGTGAATGTTTTGTCGTCAATGTGTACTTTGTAATCTGTACCCATTTCTCTTTTGATAGAGCTTACTGTTTTTGCAGGATTGGATACTGCCTGACGCTTTGCGATCTGTCCTACAAGACGCTCGCCTGTCTTTGAAAAGCCTACTACCGAGGGAGTTGTTCTTGCGCCCTCAGCATTTGCAATTACGACCGGCTCGCCGCCCTCAATAACTGCTACGCATGAATTTGTTGTACCTAAATCTATACCTATTGTCTTAGCCATAATTATTACTCCTTTTTCTTTGTTTTCTTTCTTTGTTTTTTGATTTTATTTATAATAAAGACCTCAGATCAGTTTACGGTCTGCACCATACAATGTCTGATGATCTTATCACCTGTTTTATAGCCCTTCTGATAAACCATTGCGATAGTGTCCGAGTCCATTTCATCATTGTCAACGCTTGAAATAGCGTTATGCAGCTCGGGGTCGAATACATCGCCCACCTCACCGAATGATGTAATGTTAAGCTTTTCAAAAGCCTTCAGAAGCTGATTGTTTATCATTTCCAAGCCCTTTCTGAACTCCTCGGGAGCGTCTTTTGATGACTCTCTCGCACGATCGAGGCTGTCTGCTATGGGCAAAAGCTCTTTTATTGTATCAGAAACGGCATTTGAATAAATACCGAGCTTTTCTCTCTCTGATCTGCTGCGGAAATTCGCATATTCTGCCGCAGTTCGCAAAAGCTTTTCTTTTTCGGCTGCAAGCTGAGCTTCCAACGCCTTTATTTTTTCGGCTGATTCATCAACGGCTGTTTCTTTTGTTTCTGTTGTTTCTGTAACTTCCTCCGTTATTTCTTCGGCTGCTGCTTCTGCAGCTTCCTGTTGTTCCTTTATCTCCTCGTCTGCCATTTTGGTTACACCCTTCCCCTTTGATTTCAATGCGCAATTACGCAGCAGGCGTGCGCCTGCGCGCATTATCGCAGTTATACATAATAAGACCATAGCTTTAAAGCTCACGGTCAAAGTATTAATAATTTCACTCTCCACTTTCCACTTTCAAATTTCCACTTTGATCTAAAGGTCTTCAATGGAAAGCATTTGCTTCAAGAATTTGCTCACACATTCGCCTGCGTATTCAAGAGCAGATACGATATAAGCATAGTCGCAGCAAAGAGGAGTTATAGCGGAGATCATACCCGAACAAGACGTATCTATATTATACGGCTCGTTGATAACGCTCATATCTCTTAAAGCAGGAACTCCCGACTCATCACCCACAACTATTTTTCTGCTTCCTATGCCGATTATCAAGGCTTCTATTGCCTCGCTGCTGTGCAAAAGCTTTATCAGACCTTTGAGTGTATCGCTGTCAAGCTCGCCGCTTAATACATTGGCTCTGCCTGCCGATGTTGAGTTAAATCCGCCGATCTCGCCGCAAGCCGACATTATAGCCGCAAGCGCACCCGGAACAAGCAGCGCAAGATCGCCCATTTCAACTGCGAGTGTCTGCACAAAAGCAGGAGTAACGCCTTTTACGGGCATACCCTCAAGACTTTTGTTGAAGAGCGTTTCATACACACGGACTATCTCATCTGTTACAACGTAGTCGCACTTAAAAAGCCTTGTTTTGACAAGCCCCGTTGAGGCTATCACAACAACCATACACGTTTGTCTGCCTGTTTGAACGAATTTCAGGCGGTGTATTCTTGCGTTATCAGAGGCAGGCGTTGTTGCTGTAACTGCCGCACCCGTGAGGTCTGCAAGCGTATTGACCGTGATCTTCAAAAGCTTTTCGGGATCGTCGGCATATGACAAAGCGTCGTATATTACCGCCCGTTTAGAGCTTGAAAGCGGCTGCTTTTCCATAAGCTTATTTACGTAAAATCTGATACCTTCCTGCGAGGGAATACGCCCTGCCGAGGTGTGCGGCTGCAAAAGCAGACCCATTTCGGAAAGCTCCGACATTTCGTTTCTTACCGTAGCCGACGACACCGGAAAGTCAAGCGTATTCACCAATGATTTTGAGCCGACAGGCTCGCCGCTTTTGATGTAAGCTTCTACAACAGCCTTTAATATTTTGTTTTTTCTTATAGTCGTTGGCGGCTGCATTTGCTCACCCCTTTTTACTGTTAGCACTCAACACGTTAGAGTGCTAATCTATTTACTATTATACTATTATCCCTGCATTTGTCAATAGCTTTTTCAAAAATTTGTTTTTAAATATTTTGTTAATGGCACTCTTGTATTGTTAAGTGCTAATTCAATTCGCAATTGTTGTATGCGATACTTTTAATTAAATTCGGCTGTGGGCGATAAGTATTGTTTTTATAGTGTTTAGCCACGAATTTCCACTTTCAATTGAGTAAGGGTTTCATCTCCCCGTCCAGCGATACAGTACAGACATCTCCGCCGATTATCCTGTCATTATACACAAGCAAATTAAGCCGTCTTTCGTCTTGATCTATATATGTATAGCGTATGCAGTCTGCGCCCCTGTAATTCAGCAAATCGCCGCCGCTTTGCTTTTGCAGCTCGTTATACCTATTATATACATCACCAAATTCGATAGGTATACGCACCTGTTCGCTTTCTTCATAATCGTTTGAAGGCGAATAACCTATCTTTTCAAGGAATGCTATTCTTTGTTCTTTTGTATGAGCATCGTTGTCTATGCCGAGGTATTCTTCGGGTGGCTGTGAGATATGAAAAGTACTGCCGATCATAAGCAGTGATATGCACGCCAAAAGAAACAAAGAAAAAACCGTTAGAATAATACTCTTCTTTGCGCTTGCGGTAAAGTTTATATTGTACACATTCATTCCCCCGTTATTGTACTGTTATCTATTATATGTATAATTGAGGAATGGTATTCATTTCAATTATCAATGTGCAATTTGCCGTTTTACATTAAAACCATTACTAAATTGCCCACGGACATCAATTTTGATATATTATACTAAGGAATCGTCAAGAAATAACTTGCGCTTTCATGCTCGCCTGATTTGCACAACTTATTTCTTGACAATTCCTAATATTTCATTTTAACATAATGAAAACCTCTCGAATGAGAGGTTTTTATTTTTCGTATAAGCTTTATTCGCATGCAATAAAGTATCGCTTTTATTATGTTTTGGCGCGTAATTACGCATTGCGAATTGCGAATTGCGCATTGAATAATCACTCGTCTTTCATCTGAGGAGTATTCGCAAACTCCTCTTCTGTCATTTTAGCCTGCTGTGCAGCGTCACTGAGAGAGATAAGCCCCGATTTTACAAGGTTTGATAATGCTTGAAGAAAACCTTTTGCAATACCTTCTGCTCTGCCTTTTGCAATACCTTTTGCTTCGCCTTCTGCCATTCCTTCTGCTTTTGCTTTAGCTCTGACTGCTTTTTCGTGCATTTCACGCTGAGAATCTTCGTCAAAAAATGCTGCCAACATACTCATTACCTCCTGTCTGTGCCGGCTGATAAACTCGTCAAGAATACCGCTCTCCAGGCATATTTTTATCGTTTCTTCAATAGCCTTTTTGCCGTGGCCGTAAAGCTTCGCCTGTTCATTCAAAACCTTGCAAAATGCTATGTATTGTCCTATTATCGTACTTCCGGTGGAATGTATAACATTTACTGTCATATCTACCATTCCCCTGCCCTCAAACATCTGATCTCTCAATTCAAGAGTATCGGGAATGTTTTTTCTGTCGTCACCCGTATATACAAGATATAATTCCGGTGCAGGTAAGGTTATTTTTGTCTTTTCGGTTAGCTCAAGATCTTTGTCTCCTAAATATTTATAGTAGGTCGCACCCAGGTATATAAACATTCGCATTGTAATGTTGTTGTTCCATATGCTCTGCGCTTCCATTAGTATAACAAAGTGTGATACACCGTTTTTCTCAACTGTAAACCCAAGGTCATTATACAATGTATTAACGAATACCGCATTCAAAGACTGTGTATGTATATCGTCCTCTGTAACGTCTGTATCTTCGGGGTGCAGCTCTTTATAAAGCTGCAATAGATATTTCTGATTTCTGAACAGCGCACAAAACACGCTGTCTTTAAGCGTTGATTTGACCTTTGGATCTGTTTTTTCGATCGTATCAGACATAGTAATCACCCCTCGCACATTAATGCACTATAACCTTTCTTTTTATATTATAACACTTTATTTATATTGTATCAACCGGTTTGCAAATAAAGTTTATACCACAAAAAAAGCTCCATTTCCGGAAGCTTTTTGTAAATTAGCAATTCACGCCATAATATAATATAAAGCCGTTACTTTACAGCATGCGCATATTCATTTTACGTTGCTATACTAAAGGTTTATGACATAAAGAAAGTTTTGCAAGCAACAATTGCACATTGCACACTGCACACTGCACATTGAATTATCTTCCCAAAAAGTAATTCTCTATCATCTGCCAGCGTTCATCAGAGGTCATATCTGCTGTAAAGAATTCGTTTACAAGCTGAGTTGCGTCCTTCTGTCGTTTTGCAAGCTCGCTCAATATTGCGTTGCTGTACTTTCCGTTTGCAAGATAACTAAGCTTTACAGGGTCGTTTATCCTTACAAATATCTCAACCTTTGTACCGCCCTTTATCTCGTATGAGGCAAGGTCTAAAAGCTCCAGCATACTTAGTATCTTTGATACATTGCTGCGGCTGCCCTCGCTTTGCGGCAGTACATATGATACATAGCTGTTGTTTTCTCCCCACGGCTTGTATTCCGTAAGTATTCTGATAAAGTTCTTCTTCAGGTAATAGTAGTTGTTGCCCACTACTCTGTAAACCTTTGAATCTCCTGCGTGAGGCCCGCTCTTGCACTGCAAAAATGAAAGCTTGTCGGTCTGCCGTCTTACCGCCGAATTTGCGTTTACCTCTATTACAAACATCTCAAAGATAAGCTTTAAATACTCCTTTGCTATGTTTATCGGGAAGCCCTGCGCAAGCTCGAAAAACAGCTCTTCAAAGCGTTCATACTCAAACATTCCCTTTTCTTCTTTTAGTTGTCCGAATGTCTGAATAAGCTTATCAAGCAGTATTTCTGTCAAAGCCGTTACTTCTTCAAAGCTGCGTTTATACTTGATAGTCAAACGCACACGAGGCCAGAAATTCTTTGCCGTTCCGCTTGCAAACAGGCTGCCCTCAAAGAATTTGCGCTTGAAGTCTGCAAAGGTAAGCTCGCTGAACTCCTGCTCCCATATCTGAGCCATATCGACCTCGTAAATGTTGCCTACGTCAAATGTGGTAGTGTTGTTGAATACGTTGTATGAGCCTTTTTCGCTCGATGTGCGCTCTGCCACCTTGCGAATGAACGGCGCATATTTCTTTGCAAATCTGTTTTCTATTTCGGGCGATACGCACACAAAGCTCTTTGTAAACATATTCTTCGGGCGTACCTTTATTACGGGAAAGCCGTATTTGCTCTCTAAGTCTTTTTCTATGAGCAAAAGTCCGTTCTTAACCTTGTTGTCTATATCGTCCTCGGTAAACAGATAACCGAACACCTCGGGCGATATGATAAGATTTCTGTGATTTTTTACGGCGTATATATTATACACCTTACGCATTATCTCTTTGAGCTGGAACTGCTTTAAGCGTGAAAGTCCGTAAAGTATGCGTATATACTTAATATCAATAGGCGAATAGTCTATTCTTGCAGTACCCTGTATATCGGGGTCACGGGCTATTCTTCCTATCTCTTGAATATAGTCTGCAAGGTTGCCTGTCGGGGCAAAATGATAGCAATTCTTTATATCTTTAACGTCAATGCCCATTCCGTAAGCCTTGGTGCAGATCATAACCTTTCTTTTGCCTGCCGCAAATGCGTCTTGATATATTATCTTCTGATTGTTTGTAAGCTTGCCGTGATACATTGCCACCTTGTCTGCATAGCTGCTCGATACTCTGCGTGTGATCTCGCCTACCTGCGTTGTATAAGGACAATATACAAGCGTTTTTTCGTCTTTATCCGTATACTCCTCTATCGCCCTTGCGGTATGCTCCAGCTTCAGATCTTCAAACGAACCCTTTTTATCACCAATTTCAAAACGTCTTATGTCAAAGGTGATATTCTTTCGCTTCACATCACCCAGCATTATTTGTGTGCGCTGCATACCCAGTGCCTTTTCTGTTTCCGATACAACGTCATCTTTGCCGCCGTACACTGCTGTTGCGGTAAGACACAAAACGGGACAGTTGTAACCGCTTCTGCGTGCGCCTGCAAGGTAATCACCCAAAAACCAGTAATCGACACGAAAATCTCGTCCCCATGACGTGACTGTGTGCGCCTCGTCAACAACGAACAGACCGAGTTTTCTGTCGCCTAAAAGAGTATTGAGCGGACACGACAACAACAGCTCGGGTGCTAAATATACAATTGATTTCTCGCCGCTCTTGATCTGTGCGCTTATATGCTCACGCTCGCTGTATGATAAAGACGAGTTCAGAAAAGCCGCATGAGCAACTCCTTTTTTCTCTAAGCTCTCTACCTGATCTCTCATCAGGGCTATAAGCGGACTTACAACTATTGTAACTGCTTTGTGCTCCTCTGCAAGATAAATTGCAGGCAGCTGAAACAGCAGCGATTTTCCTGCACCCGTAGGTGCGGTAATAAAGTAGTTTTTATACATCTTATCGCCCGATATTGCTTTTTCACATTGTGACACAATATCGGCAATAACTGCGTCCTGCGATATTTCGATTGTTTCGTTTGACTTCTGCGGCGATTTGTAAAAGTTCAACATTCTGAAAGCCGCATTCTCTCCATGCAGACGTTTGAGCACAGGCAAAAATGTACGAGTTTGTTTGTTGATACTCTCGAAAGCGTCATACAGCTTTATCACTGCATTTACACCGATATAACGCAAAAGCGATACAAACGGTTCTGCAAGCTGCACTCCATCGGTATTCTCATTGCATACAATTGAAACATCGGAACATACAATGCCGTTCTGAACTTCTATAATACACTGCTGCATTTCGCTTGAAAATATCTCTATCTCCTGTTCGGGATAAGAGTTAGCGGAAGGCTCTGCGTCTGAGCGTTCAAACACACTAACAACCGAATAGTGCTTATCAGCAGGCTTTTCGATATACTTTATACCATAAACATCACCGCACAGAATTTCACAGTCGGAGTAAAAATGCGTACACGCTTCTATCTCCTGCGGAATACTGCGCTCGTCTGATTCAAAGTAACGGTATAAAACAGGCTTTAAGCTCTCGGCAATAACCGAAGGGTACATACCGAAAAACAGGTTGTTGTCAATGATAACTATATTTCTGTCTGTTAAGGGAACATCTGTATTGAGCATATCCGCAACAGACAAATACTGCTCATACAGGCACACAATAACAGGGGCTTTGCTTGTAATGAGCTGCATCAGAAAATTCTTTGCATTTTCAAACAGGCTGTCTGCATCTAAGGGCAGCGAGGGGATAATACACTCACAGCCGTTTTCACCCGCCCAATCGGCTATAATTGCGAGTGAATATTCCGCAAAGCCTTTGATTACAAGCATACTGTTTTTGTCATGCTCATTTTTTATCGTATTCAGACGTGAAACGAGATATTCTCTATATGTACTCAAGGTTATCAGCTCCTTAAACTTATCTTTCTTTTCGATATTATTTTACAATGTTTTACAGAAAAAGTCAAATGACAAATAAAAACAGCCCTGTCATACAACACGGCTGCTTATGTATTATCTTACAGATTTACCCATTTCATATGCCTCTTTGAATGCAGGCGTATTTTTTATTTCCCCCGGCATTGAAACGCCCGTTCCGTAAATAATGCCCATTTCGCAAGAACCCTCTACACAGTCGGCATAACCTCTGAAACACTCGATAGTTCTCTCCTGCGACTGTCTGTCGGTATCAGCGCATGTGATTATATAGTAAAAGTCTTTGTTCTGTACCTCTGTCCAGCGTGCTATCGTTCTGTCGATAACCGTTTTAAGCTGTGCGTCTATCGAATAGAAATAAACGGGGCTTGACAGCACAATAACATCTGCGTCTATCATCTTTTGAAG
>JAFOMO010000023.1 GCA_017418905.1 Clostridia bacterium
ACCGCCAAGCCCTATTTTTTCAAGATACTTATTCACCATAGCCTGAACAGATTTGACACTCAGTCTGTTTCCCCTCTGACTGATAAACAGAGCGTATCTGTCTTTTATACCGTCAACAGGGCGTACCTTCATATATGCTTCTATTGCGTCAAGGCAGGCTTTATTGAGATAAACCTTTCTCTCTTTGTTGCCCTTGCCTATAATATTGAGCTTATTGTCATGTATGCTGTTATAGTTTATCGAACACAGCTCCGATACTCGCATACCGCAGTTGAGAAATAATATCAGAATACAATAGTCACGCTCTTTGAACTGCCCGTCAACTGCATTAAGCAGCTCATAACATTGGTCGAGCGACAAATATTTCGGCAGCCGCTTGCCTGCTTTCGGTGCTTCAAGCTCTTCGATCGGGTTCTTATCGAGCAGCATTTTTCTGTTTGTCAGATATTTAAAAAAAGACGAGAGTGCAGACACCTTTCTTGCCCTGGCAAGCTCTTGATTACTGCGGTCGTTTTTCAGATACAGCATAAATGCGTATGCGTCATTAAGCGTAACCGACTTTATTATACTCTCGTTTATATCCATAATATCTATATCGGAAATATCTTCTTTCTTTGCAAAACCTCTCGATACCTTTAAATACCTGAAAAATGTTCTCAAATCTAAGAAATACTCGTTTACCGTGGCAGGAGATTTACCCTTTACCACACTAAGATACATCAGATAATCTCTTATTATCTCCGGGGATTCTTCAAAAGCGTTCATATTGTCATACCCCAAGTATTATTCCGAGTGAAATATCGTCGCCGCTGCCCTTTTTTGACATTTTTGGCAGATAATCGAGCAGTTCTACAATTGCGCCGAGTTCTCCCGAGCTTTCAAAGGAGTTCATTATCATTGAATAAAAATCGTGCAGGCGGTCATGCGTTGCAAAGCAATTGTCAACTCCGTCGCTTGCTATGAACAAAGCCTTCGGAAGTGTGGTGCTGAAATGGTGACGCATATTATATATAGCCGTTCTGTCGCAGATAGACGTTGTATAATTGAACACACAATTATCGTCATGCGGTATCGGGTGAGAAAAGTTGCCCTCGTGGTCAACGGTCACACATTCGCCGTCACCGATATGTATTCCGAACCAATAATTCTCTGTAATAACATTCACAAGCATAGTTGTACCGTATGCGCACTCTATTTTCTCGCCTATTGCATATCGGAATCTCATTCTCGGGTCTACGCTTTCAAGCTCTTCTTCGGTAAACGGGTCGTCTGCATAATCCTTTTCTACAAGCTCGTTCCACTCGCATATAATACTTTTTTCAAGCTGTAACAGCATTTCGTTTACCTTTACATCATCATTTGCATAGTAATCAAGCATAGGTATGATATTTTCATCATTCATGCACCGGCGAACGGCTTTTACTGCAAACTCGCTGCCTCTGTCGGAACGGAAATAATCCTCTCCCCCGTGTCCGTCACAAACTGCAGTAAGTATATAATCCTCTTTATTTACGCTTACAGATGCGTCTTGACACGGCTTTTTTGCCTTTTTGTGGCTTGCTCCCATTACGGTAAAATTATATGCCTTATACTTCATAACACATTACCACTCAATAGTTTCGTCCTCAAAATCACCGTTGTTATACGCTACGTTTACCTGCTCCAAAAATACATCCTGCTTTGATATTACCTCATCGGGCGCAGTGTTTCCGACTGCGGCACTGCGTGAGCCTATCTGAGATGATGTTACCGACACAAAACGTATCATTTTCTTTAAAGCCTCGGGGCTGTGTACCGTCAATACTCCCTCTGCATTGCCCGTAAACTCTGCGAGAACGTCTTTGTTGGCGTCACTGCCGATAGCAACGGCAACCTTTATTGCCTTTTTAAACCAGTTGTTCTGCTGTAAAGCCTCTAAATTCGGTTTATAGTTATCTGTTGGCGCACCGTCCGATAACAGGAAAATTGCAGGCGCAAAAGAGCCTGTAATATCGCTCATAAACGAATTTCTCGAAAGCTTTTCGTTTAATTGTCTGCAAGCCTCGCCAAAGTCGGTCATACCGCCCGAGTTCAGATAACCCCATGTGAAGTCCTGAGCAGGTACGGGAGCAGGCGTTATCCACTTTGCGCCGTTTGAAAATTCAAGAACGGCAACCTTTATTTCTGCGTCTGCGTTATTCTCCGAAATATCGGATATTTCGGGTATAATATCCTCTATCGCCTGATTGAGAGTGCCTATCTTTGCGCCCTCCATACTGCCCGATGTATCTACCACAAAAAACAGAACCATTGTTCTGCGTGCTACCTCTACAACATCATCATATATTCCTGACATTAATAATACCCTCCGTTAAAATTCCAATTCTCCTATACAATCTCCGAAATCAATCGACTTTGCGTTAACTATTATCTGTACCTTACCATTCGGAATTTCTGCCGTTGTTCCGTCTTTCAATGTTACGTTCCATGTATTATCGCTTAAATTTCTAAGTCCCCAGACATCGGGGCGGTTCTTACTGCGAACAACAGAGGCGGTAACTTTGGTATAATCGTCGCTTTCTTCATCTGTATGACAGCGATACAGCTTATTACCCGGAAAAAGCGCAGCCGCATATTTTTTTGACTTCAAAACAGGCGGTCTCGGAATGCTTCTGCCGCAATTTATGCAAACAGAGCTGTCTGCTTTAAGGTCGATAAATGTTTCGCTTCCGCAAGGGCAGGTGATTATACAATCTCTCAGCCGTGTAAAGGCTATCTGCCAATCGTTGTCGGTAAGCCGTATTTGACTGCCCTGCAAGCACTCCTGCGAAAAAGAATAGATAAACTTATCCTTGATAAACTTCGGATAATACTTCCAAAGCCTTATTACATTGCAGTGAACTCCCCTTACAGGCGCATTTGAGTTGTCGTTCGGGTCATATATAAACAGCGGAGAAACACCGTAAAACTTCTGCTCAAGCTTTTCGGTAAGACACGGGCAGAGGGTGCGCTTTCCCTCTAACGGGTGATCTAAAAACAAAAGTCTGAACAAAATTACAGCAAGCGAAAATCTGTCTGTCATAACGTCCGGTGCAGAAATGTTGCGCACTACCTCGGGTGCCATGTAACGAGCTTTTCCCGCAATGCCCAAAGCCTCGCCGTAGGGTGCTACATTGTCTGTATCGCATATAAGCACATCACCCGTTTTCTGCTCAATAAAGAAGTTTCCGTCATTAAGATCCTGATACGAAAAACCTCTGCGGTGAAGCTCTCTGAAAGCATTGGTAATATTAAGAGCCGCATTTACAACAACCGAAATTGACGCAAACTTCTCTTTTGTGAGCAAATAGTCTGTAAAGCATTTATAGCTTTTCGGCAGTAAATTCATTACATAGCCAAATTCACTGTCGTTTTTTTCTGTAAGAAACAGAGGCCACACAAAAGCGTCTGACGGAGAACCTTGTTCGATATTGTTTTCAAGGTTGCGGTAAAATATATCAGGCTCTTTTACTGTACCCTTATGATACCATTTGAGCGCATATTGCTGTCCGCTTATTTCTGTTAAAAAAACACTGCCCTGTCCGCCTTCTCCAAGCTTTGAACAGATCACCGCAGTATTTCCGTTTCTTAATCTTATAATATCTCCTTGTTTTAAACCGGGCATTTTATCTCCCCTCATCTTTTTGATACTGATACCTTTCGGCTTTGCTCGTAATCTATGGAATATATGTACAGCTCTACCGGATTACCGCCGAGCCCCCAAATAATATTCTGACTTGTTTCGCTGTCCCACGTAAAAGCACTTATAAATCCTAATATCTTATAGCCTTTTATAACCTCATATGATGCACCGCTTTCAGTCATGAGATTATCCCATGAATACGACTTTATGTATTCATACATATAAGGCTGTTCGACAACAAGATAATTCTCTGTCTGAGCGTCATATTCAAGAGGAGTAAATGTTACATACTGCTCTTGATGAAACCATTCTATTTTATAGACACCTGCCTCGAAACCGTCACACTCTTTAGAGAGCGTCAATGTTTCAGTAGGATCGTCACCCTTTTTGTTGAGAACATAGACCGCATAAGGCTCGCTGTCGCTGTCTGATAACTCGCTGTATTTGAGCGTATATTTTTTTGGCGCAAAGGCTTCTGTATATACGCTTATATCCATTTGATTATCAGAGGTAAAATTTTCTGTAATAATCTCCATAATATCCTTAGCGTCTCTGCCGTTTAAAAACATTGCTCCAAGCGATACAGCTGTGACTATCAATAAAAAAGGAATTACAAACAAAGCGTCTTTAAATATTCTTTTTCTTTGTTCACTCATTTTATCACCCTATCATTATATCGGCAATTTTTTATCAAATTTTATACTATTTATTAAGGAATTGTCAAGAAATAGCTTGCACTTTCAAGCTTGTCTAATTTGCCCTGTGTGTCGTTACAATACCTTGAAATACGTCAGTATTCCTGCGGTATTGTGCCTAACACAGAACAAATTATACTTCGCCTGAATTGCACAACTTATTTCTTGACAATTCCT
>JAFOMO010000211.1 GCA_017418905.1 Clostridia bacterium
CCTCTTTCAAAAACAGTCGTTTAGACTGTTTTTGAAATTCACCCCGAAAAGGGCTGGAGTGCGCCTGCGGCGATTGTGGGGACGCTGTCCCCACACCCCTGCAAGCCTTTTGAAAAAGGCTTGACCGAAAACTTATTTGTTGGTTTTTGCACAGGTAAGCTTTTCTTCTGCCCACTCTTTCGCCTCTGCCTTGACCGAAAACTAAATTGTTGGTTTTTGCACAGTCTGCATTGCGAATTAATATAAGCATTTTGTGCAGGGAGAATACCCCTGCTCTTCAAGTATCTGCTTTGCCTGTTCGAGAGAGTCTGCCTCAATATCGGTTGTTTCTCTGTTGCTTTCGCTGAGTTTCGCTGCCGCACTGCATTTTTCTGTGTGATATTTCTTTGAGCTTTTGTTCATTATAAAGCGAAAGACCTGTGCGGAGCTCTGCTCGGTCTGCTCGTCTGCTATCTCGCTTGATATGATCTCTTGTTCGGCTTCCTGCACTTGTTCGCTGTTTTCGGCTGTTATGTACTCCTGTTCGGTATAATTGTCTCCGCTTGATAAAAGCTGCTCTATTCTTTCGGCATTCTCTGCCGCTTTGATGATAATTGATACTATTAATACTATCAAAAGCCAAAACCACGGTCTTGTATATGCTTTTTTCTTCTCGCTCATAGGCGTTCCCTCTATTCGTTTGTTAACATCTCAAGCTGCTGTGAAGCTTCTTCCCACTGAGTATAGAGCATTTCAAGCTTTTCATTTAATTCGTTCAGCTTGTTTGTATGTATGAGAATATTCTCGTAGTCCGACGCTGTTTCGGGCTCTTCAAGCAGGCTTTGAGTTTGTTCTATCTCTTGTTCCGTTTCGGCAATTTCGTCCTCGCATTTTTTAAGTCTTGTTTTCGCCTTGCGAAGATCAGACTGCTTTTGCTTCTTTATATTATAATAGTTTTGCTTCTGTATTTTTTCGCCCTTTTTGTCGAATGATGAAAAAATACTTTTGTTGAACGTCTGCCCCGATTTTTCTATGTAATAGTCGTATCCGCCGAGATACTCCGCAACACCGTTATCCGATAATACAAGAATACGGTCTGCAAGCTTATTTATAAAATATCTGTCGTGCGATATTACAAGCATTGTTCCGTCAAATTGTTGAAGCGCATTTTCAAGCTGTTCCCTGAATGATGTATCAAGGTGATTTGTCGGTTCGTCAAGCAGAAGAAAATTAGAGCCTTTGAGCATTAATTTAAGCAAAGCTATTCTTGCACGCTCGCCGCCGCTCATTTCACGAAGAGTGCGGAACACCGTGTCGCCCTTAAATAAAAATCTGCCGAGAGCAGAGCGCACTTCTGTTTCCGTCAAGAATGGATATTCGTCCCACACCTCGTTCAAGGCTGATTTGTTTAGATGAAGGTCTGCCTGTACCTGATCGAAATACCCCGTTTCAACATTAGTACCGAATATTATACTTCCGTAATCCTGCTCATACGTTCTTTGAAGTATCTTGAACAGCGTAGTTTTTCCGCAGCCGTTTTCGCCTAATATGAATACCTTCTCGCCTCGTCTTATATGAAAGCTTACGTCACTGAAAAGGTGTTTTTCGCCAAACGACTTTGAAAGCTGCTCGCAAATAAGCACGTCGTCACCGCTTGTACATTTAGAGGTAAACGAAAAGTGTACCTCTTCAAGCTCCCCGTCGGGAATAACAAGCTCGCTTTTCAGGCGGTCGACCTGCTTTTGCTTGCTTTCGGCAGTGATAAAGTTGCGTTCTCTTCCCCAGCGTTTCTGCTGCTCGATAATACCCTCAATACGCTGTATCTCTTTCATTTGATTATTGTACTGCTGTATGAGGAGTTCACGCTGTTTGCGCTTTTTCTCCATAAATACGGAGTATGAGCCTGTGTACAATTGTGAACGTCCGTGTTCTATTTCAAGCGTTTTGTTTGTAACAGAATCAAGAAAATATCTGTCGTGAGATACCGTAAGCACAGTTCCTCTGTATTCCTTGATAAAGCTTTCAAGCCAGTTTACGGCTGATATGTCTAAGTGGTTTGTAGGCTCGTCAAGCAAGAGAATATCTGCGCCGCTCAAAAGCAGCTTTGCAAGGCACAGCTTTGAACGCTGACCGCCGCTTAATTTTTCGGTTGGCATATCGAATACCGATTCGGGAAAACCAAGTCCTATCAAGGCAGAGCGTGTACGGCTGACGTATGTCAATCCGCCGTCACGCTCGAATTTTTCTCTCAGATAAAACTGCTCCGAAATAAGAGCGTTGTGATCTCCGATGTGATTTTCGAGAAGGTATGTTATCTCGTCAAGCCTTTTTTCTGCGTCGATAAGCGGCTGAAAGATACTCAGAAGCTCGTCATATACGCACCTGTCGGGCGCAGAACAGCTATGCTGCTCCATATAGCCGACAACAGTACCCTTTTCTTTTGTAATACCGCCGCCCGTGGGAGACTCCTGTCCCGTTATTATTCTGAAAAGCGTTGTTTTTCCAACGCCGTTTGCACCAATAAGTCCTACCTTGTCGCCCTTTTCCAGGTGAAAAGATACGTTTTCAAAAAGCACTCTTTCAATAAACGTCTTTGAAAGATTGCTCACTGTTAATATTGCCATTTTGTAAAACCTCAAAAAACAAAGTGTATTAATGAAAAACAAATAATGTGATATATATTGATGAGAAGATAAACGCTCACTCCGACAAGACAGATGTTATTTGCTATAAGAAGCTGTTTGCTGTCGGAATTTTTTATCTTGTATAAAGCTGTCATGATCAGTACAAAAGGCATTGCCGCCTTTACAATAAAGCCTGCAAGCGGATTTGCGATAATATTTTTCATCAAAGGGTTAGCCTCTTCAAAATAGCCCGTTGCAAGCAGAGAGAGAGTACATATCCAGTCCGAGAAGTTCAGGATAAAGAGAAGAAACAGTCTTTTCTTTGTACAAAGTATCGTATCATTTTTTACTATATTCATAAAAACACCTCACAAGGAGTATGCCCCGGTAAGGTGTTGATTATTATGGATCATAATTTTTTCTTTATGACGAAGGGTTCAAAGAGCATAAGCATTGGCAAAAGCTCCAGCCTGCCTGCAAGCATATCGAATATCAGAACATACTTTGAAAAATCAGAGTATTCGAAGAAGTTCCTTGCAGGTCCTACAAGATTAAGTCCGGGACCCATATTATTGAGCGTTGCAAGCACTGCCGTAAAGTTAGTGGTAAAGTCCATATTATCAAAAGACAAGAGCAGCACCGACAGCATAAATACAAATATAAAGATAGAGAAGTAAACAGACGTTGAACGAATGACATCCTCTTTGACTGTTTTTCCGTCCATTTTTACCGTAATGACGGAATTTGGGTGCAGCAAGGTTTTCAGCGATTTAACAGCGTTTCTCCACAGTATTATTACTCTGCTGACCTTTAAGCCGCCGCCCGTACTGCCTGCGCACGCACCAATAAAGGCAACGAGCAGAAGAACGGTTTTTGAAAACTCAGGCCACAGGTCAAAATCCTGAGTTGCAAAGCCTGTTGAAGAAATATAAGTCGCAGCCTGAAAAGCCGAATGATGCCATATATCAAGCTTTGATGTATAAATATTGCTTCCGAAGGTGAGATCGAGACCGATAGCGACAACTGCGGCGGCGTATATGATAAGATACCAGCGCAGCTCTTCAAACTTAAAGATCTGAGTGAGCTTTCGGCAGATAAGCAGGTAATACACAGAAAAATTAACGCCGAACAGCACCATAAAGGCAGTGATTACAGCCTGCTGATAATAGTTGCCGTCATAAGCCATAATGCCCTCGTTCTTAACAGAAAAGCCGCCTGTGCCTGCCGTTGAGAAGGTAACTGTCACAGCGTCGAACAGAGGCATTTTTCCGATAATGAGCAGAATAAACTCGATAATGCTCAGGACTAAATACATAGCATAGAGCAATACCGCAGTATTTTTAAGCTTTGGTATAAGCTTAGATACAACGGGACCGGGGCTTTCTGCTTTCATAAGGTGCATATTAGACTGACCGCTGAGGGGCGTTACAACGGCGAGAATGAATACAAGAATACCCATACCGCCTGCCCAGTTGGTAAAGCTGCGCCAGAACAGCATACTGTGGCTGAGATCTTCTATTTGTCTGTCTGTGCCTAAGATAGTTGCGCCCGTTGTGGTAAAGCCCGAAACAGTTTCAAACAAAGCGTTTGTAAAGTTCGGTATCTGTCCGCTTATCACAAAGGGCAGACAGCCGATAATACTCATAAGTATCCAGGTAAGAGCGCACGATATAAAGCCCTCTTTAACGAGCATTTGCGTCTTTTTGGGTTTGAATTTTGAAGAAATGCCGCCAACCAATGCGCAAATACCGCCGAGCAGCAAAAAGTATACCCAATCACTTTCTCTGTATATGAATGCCACTATTACAGGCAGTAAAAGCATAACAGAGAGGATTATCAAAACAAACCCCAGAACATAACGTATAAGACCTATATTCATATTCACACTCCGAATTACAGAAGAATATCGTCAAGATCGTTAAGCCCCGTATGAGTGGTAACGATAATTACTTTATCGCCCGGTTCTATTGTATCGTTACCATTTGGGATAATGACCTTAGCGCCTCTTGTAATGCACGCAACCTGAAGATTATCAATAAATTTCAGGTCTTTGAGAGGTTTAGATACAACTGCGCTGTCTTTAGCGACATTAAATTCGAGAGCTTCTGTTTTACCGTCGTTTAGCTTGTATAATGTCTCAACATTGCTGCCCATAGAATTTTTTACCGCACGAACATATCTTACAATATGTTCAGCCGTTAACTCTCTCGGGCGAATAATACTGTCAAGCGGAAGAGTTTCAACAAGATTGTCGAAAACGATCCTGTCAACCTTTGTAATGCATTTTGCGTGTGTTTTCTGCTTGACATACAGAGAAAGCATAATGTTTTCTTCGTCTAAGTCGGTGAGAGTTACAACGCAGTCCATTTCGTCAATGCGTTCCGCCTTCAGAAGGTCCTGGTTCATACCGTCGCCCCTAAGAATAGTTGCGCTCGGCAAAAGCTCCGACAGCTCCATACAGCGTTTAGGGTCCTTTTCGATTATCTTGACACGGTAGCTGTCGCCTGCTAAAAGGTCTGCAAGATAATAAGCTGTACGGCTGCCGCCGATTATCATAACATCTTTTGCCTTTGCTGATTTTTTAAAGAATTTCGAATAATTCTTTGGTCTGCAAATAAGCGACACCATATCGTCGGGAGCAACTACAAATTCGCCGTTAGGAATAATCACCTCGTCGTCACGCTCAATGCAGCAAATTCTGATACCGTATTTCTGAAACTGAATATCTCTAAGCTTTTTTCCGACAAGCGCAGGCTGGTTCGATGCACGAAACGTATATATCTCAACTGTACCTCGTGCAAACGTATCGACCTCGATAGCCGCAGGCACACGAATAAGGCGGTGCATTTCGAGAGCGGCGATCATTTCGGGATTTATCATAAGAGCAAGCCCCAAAGAATCTCGCAGCTTTGAGTTATAGCCGAGGTCTTTGTGATAAATGGGCTTGCGTACTCTTGCGATAGTGTTTGAAGAGCCGAGCGAGTTTGCCATAAGACAGATGTATAAATTGAGTTCGTCCGAATCTGTCACGGCAATGAGCAGATCGGCATTCTCAGCCCCTGCCTCTCTCAGCACTGCCATGCTTGAGCCGTCGCCGTCAATGCCCATAAGATCGAGAGTTTCGTTCATTCTCTCTATAACTGCTTCGTTGCTGTCTATTACAACAATATCGTGTTTTTCTCCGTTTAGCTGCTCGGCAATAGTTCTTCCGACCTTGCCGCAGCCAACAATAACAATTTTCATATAATATTTATCTCCGATTTAAGATTGACATATTATTCTTTGAATACGCTGATATATATTATTACGGGAAAGAATAAATGTGTCAATTCACAAAAAAATTAACATATACAGATACATAATACTACAAAATCTTGAAAACGTCAATAAAAGACAGTCAAATTTTTATTCGCAGCAGCGTTTTTCGGATCGTAAATCAGTATAAAGCAAAAACCGCATAAACACTGAATATCAGCATTTATGCGGTATCTTTGCAAAGCGGAGGACAAGGGATTTGAACCCTCGCGCCGGTTACCCGACCTACTCCCTTAGCAGGGGAGCCTCTTCACCACTTGAGTAATCCTCCGTATAGTGTGAAGTCTTAATAAAAAATATAAAAAGCGGAGGGGAAGGGATTCGAACCCTTGGTACCTTTCGGTATCACTAGTTTTCAAGACTAGCTCCTTAAACCGCTCGGACACCCCTCCGTGCGACTATTATATATTATCACATTATCGTATCATTGTCAATAGTTTTTTAAAAAAATTTTTTGGCTCACGATTTAAGTCAATGTGCAATGGGTGAATCAATGTGCAATGGTTGAATCAATGTGCAATGTGCAGTGTGCAATGTGCAGTGTGCAATGTGCAATGTGCAATGGGTGCTTGCAATACCTTATGAATAGCATTAACAATTAGTATGACGTACTAATAATTAA
>JAFOMO010000212.1 GCA_017418905.1 Clostridia bacterium
GCTCGGTAAACAACATTATTGACAGTGTTTTCAGTGTGTTTCAATTCAAAAAATACAGCGACAATATGAAAATACTGTTTATGCACGGTACAAAGGGAAACGAAGCCGCCGCAAAGAGATCTGCCGTTTCAATGAAAAAGGTAAACCCTCAGACAGAGATACGTTGTTTTAACGGATACGCACACGCTTATCTCGCCTGTTATGAAATTGATAAATGGATAGACGAAGTTTCAGGCTTTTTGAAATAATAGACAATTTAGACAAACATACTATCCGTGAATTTATTCGTTCCCGCACAGACAAGCTGCTCGTACCGTCAACACTCGGTCTGTTCGTATGGTGCTGGATACAGGGCATTATCTCAATGAAAACATCAGCGCTCATCAGCGAAGAAACACTTATCCCGGAGGGAATACCTGCACCGATCATGTATTTTATCGAGGTATTATCGGGTATAAGCATATTGTGGTTCATTCAGCTTTTATGGGTATTCTGCATAGTGCTTGCACTCATCCGCAAGCTTGAAAAGGGCAAGCTTTACGCCCTTTGCGGAAAGGCAAACACACCTGTTGTTATACTTTTGGCAGTTCCTCTGTTTTTCGTTGGCTTTATACTCAATACTCCGTATATCACAGTATATCGTTTCGGTTTTTACGGCTTTGGCTTCTTTGTCGGATACTTCCTGTTCTCGCAGGAAACTGTGATTGACAGGCTGCGCAAATATCGCTTTGTTTTTCTGCCTGTATCAATAGCACTCGGCATTGTTTACACCTGTATGTACTACGGTCAAAATTATGCAGACTCATTTGCACACATTGAAGTTATCAATTCGATACCTGCCGTTGCATTTGCATGGGCTGCCGTGCTTGCAATATTTGCCTGCTCTCGTGAGTGGTTCGACAAAGAAACAGCCTTTACACGCTTTATGGTAAAAAAGAACTTCGGTGTTTATATGTTCCACTACGTTGGTATTTCGGGCGCTGCACTCTTTTTGTACAGCTATCCTTCAATTCCTCTTGCAGTTCGCTATATTATCGTACTCGCAGCAGGACTTGCCACAGGCTTTGCGCTGCCTGAGATCATCAGCAGAATACCTGTTATCAGATTTCTTGTAATGGGTATTCGCAAGCCGAAAAAGGCTGTTGCAGAAAAAGCAGCCGAGAAACAAAACTAATCAAGCATACAAGCAAATCAAAGCCGCACGCAAGCTTATGCCTGTGTGCGGTTTATTTATACCTTTAATTCTTTGTTTTTACATTTGCATTATGTACATTGACCTGAATAAAGGGTATCTCGATCTTATTCTTGTCAAATGCCTTTTTGACATTCTCCTGCATATAATAATACACTGTCCAATAATCCGAGGTCTTGCACCACACCTTGACAATTATCTCTATACTGCTCTCGCCGTGATTGCCGACTGCGATTATAGGTTCGGGAGTTTTCAGTATAAGCTCATTATTATCAATTACTCCCTTAGTTACCTCTTTTACTTTATTAATATCGGAGCTGTACGA
>JAFOMO010000213.1 GCA_017418905.1 Clostridia bacterium
CACAGTCTGAATTACAGCACCAATATTCCATATCATCATTATACTATTGCATTAATACTATTAATATGATATAATAATACAAAATAATCGAGGGGGTTTTTATATGAATAATACAACCACATTCAACAAAACGCAAACTATTAAATACCTTGTATTCACTTTTGCTGTCGCTTGGAGCATACAGGTGTGCGTATACTTTTTGTCAAAAACATCTCTTGCGCCTGCTTCTCAATTAATACTCGCCGCTATGATGTTTGTGCCTATGCTCGGTGTTATTGTTTCGGGCGCAAAAATCAAAGGAATGGGTTTCAGCCCGAACATCAAAAAGAATATAATACCTATATTGATCGCCTGGCTGTCTCCTGCTGTATTGACAGCGCTCGGAGCTGCGTTGTATTTTCTTGTTTTTCCCTCGCATTTTGATATGACAGGAAAAGCAATGATAGAAGCCACCGGCGAAGATGTGATAAAACAGCTTGAACGGCAGGGTATGACATTTCCGCAGTATATTCTGGTAAATATTATTTCGTGCATCACCTTTGCGCCGTTTTTAAATATGCTCTTTGGTTTGGGTGAAGAAATAGGCTGGCGAGGTTTTCTTTATCCGCAGTTAAAAGCAAAGCTCGGGTACAGATTTGGAAATATTATCGGCGGTATGATCTGGGGTATGTGGCACTGGCCTATCATCTGGCTTATCGGTTATGAATACGGTGCAAATTATATCGGTTTTCCCGTTGTCGGTATGCTTTTGTTCTGCGTTATAACAATTGGTCTGGGTATTATCTGCGATTGGCTCTATGAGAAAAGCAATTGTATATGGCTGCCTGCGCTTTTCCACGGCTCGTTCAATGCGGCTGCGACTGTACCGCTTGTTATCACTTATACAAATGCACGCTCTATGCGGCTGCTCGGCTCTGCGCCTAACGGGTTGATCTCTGCTATTCCTATATTTATATTTGCTCTGATAATTCTTTTGAAAACAAGACAAACAAATGACGGCAATGCTCAACCCACAGATACAAACGAATAGAGGCGCACTATGAACTTTTATACTTACGGAAACAAAAGCAATAAAACCATTATGTTTATACACGGTATGCTTACTCCCTATCAGATATGGAGTGACGCAGCGACATATTTTTCTAATGACTATTATGTAGTAATTCCCGAGCTTGACGGTCATACTCAGGATAAAACAAGTGAGTTTATATCCGTTGAGGACGAGGCATTGAAGCTGTATGAGTACATACGGAATAATCTGGACGGTAAATTATATGCTTTGTGCGGTCTTTCAATGGGTGGACGCATTGCGGCACAGCTTGCGTCAATGCCCGATATTACCATTGATAATCTGGTGCTTGACGGTGCGCCTTTGCAGAAAATGCCAAAGCTTTTGACAGGTATTATGAAGAAAAATTATATTGCGATAATAAAAAAGTCCGTTCAGAGAGATCCCAAAACGATCGAGAGCTGCAAAAGAGATTTTCTGCCCGATCGGTATTTAGACGATTTCTTCAAGGTTGCAGACAATATTACAGAAAGCTCGGTAAACAACATTATTGACAGTGTTTTCAGTGTGTTTCAATTCAAAAAATACAGCGAAAATATGAAAATACTGTTTATGCACGGTACAAAGGGAAACGAAGCCGCCGCAAAGAGATCTGCCGTTTCAATGAAAAAGGTAAACCCTCAGACAGAGATACGTTGTTTTAACGGATACGCACACGGTTATCTTGCCTGTTATGAAATTGATAAATGGATAGACGAAGTTTCAGGCTTTTTGAAATAATAGACAATAAAGAACTCGTTTATATGAGTTCTTTTTGTTTATATTTTTCGTAGTTAAAGTATTGACAGCGACAAGGTAAAAATGTATAATAAGTATGAAATGTATGACAAATACAAATAATAATACAAATCCACCTTGCAACTCAGTGAAAGGAACGTGTTAAAATGAGAAGACATTATCTTGACAACATCAGATGGGCAACGGTTATGATCGTTGTAGTTTATCATGTACTGTTTATGTACAACAGTGTAGGCATAGCAATAGGAACATTCCCCACACAAGGACCTCACTATCAGGACGCATTTCTTTATCTGTGCTATCCGTGGTTCATGCTTTTGCTGTTTATCGTTTCGGGAATATCCGCAAGAATTTATTTAGACAAACATACTGTCCGTGAATTTATCCGTTCCCGCACAGACAAGCTGCTCGTACCGTCAACACTCGGTCTGTTCGTATGGTGCTGGATACAGGGCATTATCTCAATGAAAACATCAGCTCTCATCAGCGAAGAAACACTTATCCCGGAGGGAGTACCTGCGCCGATCATGTATTTTATCGAGGTATTATCGGGTATAAGCGTATTGTGGTTCATTCAGCTTTTATGGGTATTCTGCATAGTGCTTGCACTCATCCGCAAGCTTGAAAAGGGCAAGCTTTACGCCCTTTGCGGAAA
>JAFOMO010000024.1 GCA_017418905.1 Clostridia bacterium
AAGCAGAGCAAGCGTTCTTTCATAACAGCCGATAGACGTTCTGTGAATAATGTACGGATTCTTCTTTGTGCCGTCCTTATCCACATACTCCATACCAAACTTTTCTGCAAGCATCTGATCTATCTGTATCGTGATAAGCGTATCCTCTTTTCCGAATACATTCTTTATCTGAATATCAAGCTTAGGTCCGTAGAAAGCAGCCTCGCCTATACCGATCTTGTACTTGATTTCAAGCTTATCAAGTATTCTCTGCATTACGCCCTGTGCCTCGTTCCACTGTTCGGGAGTACCGATATACTTTTCTCTGTCGTTTTCGTCCCACTGTGAGAAGCGGTACGAAACATCTTCATACAAGCCTAAAGTTTTAAGCATAAACGTAGTAAGCTCCAGGCAGCGTTTGAACTCGTCTTCAAGCTGATCGGGGCGGCACATCAAATGACCCTCTGAAATAGTAAACTGACGAACACGAATAAGACCGTGCATTTCGCCGCTTGCCTCGTTTCTGAAAAGCGTTGACGTTTCGTTATATCTGAGCGGAAGATCTCTGTAAGAACGCTGTCTGTTAAGGTATGCCTGATACTGGAACGGACACGTCATCGGACGCAAAGCAAAAACCTCTTTGTCCTTTTCCTCATCGCCCAGAACGAACATACCGTCCTGATAATGATCCCAGTGACCCGAAATCTTATAAAGATCGCTCTTAGCCATAAACGGCGTTTTTGTAAGCAGCCAGCCTCTTTTCTGTTCTTCGTCCTCGACAAATCTCTGCAAAAGCTGAATTACTCTTGCGCCCTTCGGCAAAAGTATCGGCAAGCCCTGACCTATTACATCAGACGTTGTAAAAAGTTCAAGCTCACGTCCGAGTTTGTTGTGATCTCTCTTGCGTGCCTCTTCTACCGCAGCTAAATGTTCTTCAAGCTGTGATGCTTTAGGAAAAGCCGTTCCATACACTCTGCACAACTGAGCTTTTGAAGAATCTCCTCTCCAATATGCGCCCGTGCAGGCTGTAAGCTTAATAGCCTTAATGGGTGCAACACTCATAAGATGCGGACCTGCGCAAAGGTCTGTAAAATCGCCCTGCTTATAGAACGTGATATGCTCGCCCTTGTCTGTATGCTCTTTTGCAAGCTCTATCTTATACGGCTCATTCATTTCTTCAAGAAGCTTGATAGCTTCATCGGGAGCAAGCTCAAAGCGTTCAAGCTCTAAACCGCTTTTTACAATAGCCTTCATTTCTTTTTCGATTGCGGCAAGATCGTCGGGAGAGAAAGACTTCTCTACGTCAAAATCGTAATAAAAGCCGTTGTCTATTGCAGGGCCTATTGCAAAATGTGCGTTGGGGTATAAATGCTTTACTGCCTGCGCAAGCACATGAGAAGCCGTATGCCAAAAAGCCTTTTTGCCCTCTTCATCATCAAATGTAAGAATTTCCAGCTTGCAGTCTTTTGTAAGCGGTGTTCTCAGATCGCACACTAAACCGTCAACTCTGCCGACACAAGCAGATTTATAAAGTCCCATACTAATAGATTTTGCGATTTCGGCAGGTGTGATATTTTCTTCATATTGATTTACAACGCCGCCTTTAAGTTCAACATTAATCATTGTTTTTTCCTCCTTAAATCATATAATATAAAAAACTGCGCCCCACAAAAAGGGACGCAGTTGTAATAACCCGTGATTCCACCCAAATTCAGTATAACACAGAAGTATTATACCCTCATTGCGACATATAACGGTGTCACCCGTTCTGCCTTATTTCGGCAGACTCTCAAAGGTGGTATGCTTTAAACTGCCGTTGTATTCGTTTTCAGCCTATGACGAATACTCTCT
>JAFOMO010000214.1 GCA_017418905.1 Clostridia bacterium
ATTATGACATTGTGTCACTAATATTAGTATAGCATTATTCTGACACATTGTCAATAAACTGATGCGATCATTTTATTTTTCAGCGTTATTTACAACACTTTGAAGCGGTTTTTGACAAATATATAAACACCACAAAAAATAACGCAAAAAAGTCGTTTCCATTCATTGCTCCGTATTTGAGCATTATGATGTCGGCTCTCATTGGCGTTTACGGTAGGGGATCGTTACTTCCAAAATGAGAAACATTTTCAGCCTTTTTCAGAAAACAGAACCAGAATAAAAAATTGATCCCGAAAAGCCGCATAACAATGCGCTTTTCGGGATTTTAGCTACTATTCGTACTCAATCGTTGCCGGTGGTTTGCCGGTAATATCATAAACAACCCGGTTTACGTTTTTAACTTCGTTTACTATTCTTGAAGAAACTCTTTCAAGAGTTTCATAAGGAATACGTGTGATTGTCGCAGTCATAAAATCCATTGTGGTAACGGCTCTTAAAGCTATCATGTAGTCATATGTTCTGTAATCACCCATAACGCCTACGCTTCGTACATTGGTAAGCGCTGCAAAGTATTGATTCGAGATCTTGTTTATACCGTCACGCTCAAGCTCTTCTCTGAAAATATAATCTGCCTCTCTCAATATGTCGAGCTTCTCTTTCGTAATATCACCGATCACCCTTATCGCAAGTCCGGGACCGGGGAACGGGGGACGGTCAACAAGGTGATCCGGAATACCAAGCTCTCTGCCAACCTTTCTTACCTCGTCTTTGAATAAATCTCTCAGAGGCTCTACTATCTCTTTGAAATCCACATGATCAGGCAGTCCGCCGACATTGTGATGACTTTTGATGGACGCACCAATTCCTTTTCCGCTTTCAACCACATCAGGGTAGATCGTACCCTGTACGAGAAAATCTACTTTGCCTATCTTTTTTGCTTCTTCTTCAAAGACGTTTATAAACTCTTCGCCTATGATCTTCCGCTTTGTTTCGGGATCTTCAACTCCTGCAAGTCTGCTTAAAAACCGCTGTTCGGCATTAACTCTTACAAATTTCGATTTAAACCTTTTGCCAAATACCTCTTCGACCTCGTCGCCCTCGTTTTTGCGCATAAGACCGTGATCTACAAAAATACAGGTAAGATTTTCTCCGATAGCTGCATTTAGAAGTGCCGCAGCAACTGATGAGTCAACACCGCCCGATAAAGCGCAGAGTGCTTTTCCGTCACCTATCTTTTCCTTTAAGGCTTTCACCGTTTCCGTAACAAATGACGACATCTGCCAACTTCCGCTGCAGCCGCAGATCTTCTTGACAAAGTTGTCAATTATCCTTGTACCGTTTACGGTATTGTTTACCTCGGCATGGAATTGTATTCCGTAAAAATTCTTTTCTTTGTTCTCTATTGCCGCATATGGACAGGACGATGTATAAGCGATTTTCTCGAAGCCCTCAGGCAATGTTTCAACAAAATCTGTATGAGACATCAGGCATACATTTTTGTCGGTAAATCCGTCAAATAAAACCGACTGAGAAAAATTCACCTCTATCTCACCGTATTCACGCTTATCTGCACGTTCAACTTTACCGCCCAGGGTATGTGTCATAAGCTGCATACCGTAGCAGATACCAAGAACAGGTATTCCCAAATTAAATATCTCTTTGTCGCACAAAGGCGCATTTTCACCGTAAACGCTTGCGGGACCACCCGTAAATATTACGCCCTTGGCGCCTCTGGCTTTTATTTCCTCGGCAGAAATGTCATGACGTACTATCTCACAGTATACGTTGCATTCACGCACTCTTCTTGCAATAAGCTGATTATACTGACCGCAAAAATCAAGTATAAGTATAAGCTCCTCTTTTTGCATAGATACTCCCTCACTTTCCGAAACATAGAATTATTATAGTACAGTATTATTTGATAATCAAGGATTAATAAGAAATTTTCGCAAAAATATAATTTTTCGCAGCGGTTGAAAAAAGCTTTGTTATTGTATATAATAGTAAATATTTCTATAAATAAGAATCGGGGTGCGGAATAATGAATATTGAAAGCGTAATTTTTGATATGGACGGTTTGTTTCTTGATACGGAAAAGCTTTACCAAAGGTTCTGGAGAGAGGCGAGCGCAGAATGTGGCTATAATATGACACAAGCGCAGGCATTAATGCTGAGAAGTCTTGATAAAACTCTTGCACAAAAGCTTTTGAAAGAATTTTTCGGCAGCGGCTTTGATTATAAAAGAGTACATGATGTTCGTGTTGAACTTATGAAAGAATATATTAAGGCAAATGGGGTAGAAGCAAAGAGGGGTGTACGCAGCCTGTGTACATACTTAAAAGAAAAAGGATATAAAACGGCAATTGCCACTGCAACGAATTATGAACGTGCCGATCATCATCTGACGCTTGCGGGTATAAGAGATCTTTTTGATGATGATAATATCATATGTGCAAGCGGACTGAAACACGGCAAACCGTACCCCGATATATATTTGTATGCGTGCGAAAAGCTTGATACACCGCCGAAAAAAGCACTTGCGCTTGAAGATTCTCCCAATGGAGTAAAGGCGGCATATGCGGCGGGGTGCAATGTAATATGCATACCCGACAGAGGAGAAGTCGAAGAAGAAATAAAACCGTTTATAATGCGCAGTGCAAACTCACTTGAAGATGTAATAAAAATATTGGAAAAATAGGGCGATTAGCTTTATTTCTGAAATCGCCTTGTATACCGCATTAAAAAAAGAAACGGGCAGCCTGATATTTCGGGTTACCCGTTTTTACAAATGACTGTGTTATACTAATATTCAGTAAAAGCAGAAATTTTTTTCGATAAACATAATATACAAAAAAATACAGCAAATTCAGTATCCTTATTTATTATTTCTAATTGTAATTATTGAGAAATAATGCTAAAATATCTAATATGGATGTTTTTTGTTGCTGTTGAAATGAATTTAGGGCATCTCTAAAAACCTGCCGTCGTTCAGATGTGCCGTAGATTTAGTCGGCAGGTTACACAATAAAATCGCAGGTATAGTGACGTGTGTCAAGATTTTTTGTGGAAGATGACGGCTGAAGATACGGTGTAGATGGGCGGTGCGAGGTTTTTAGAGGTGTCCTATAATTAACAGCAAGATGAAATACCAAAAAATCACGGTACTTGTTACCGATAAATGTTTTTGAGGAGGTTCTTAAAATGAAGTGTAATGAATGCGGATTTGAGATCCCGGACAATTCAAATGTCTGTCCCAAATGCGGCAAAGCGATAGCCGACAATGCGAAGTCCGGTATCGCTCTCAAAAAATCGGCAGCTCCAAAGGAAGCACCTAAAGAGGCGGCTCAAACGCCAATGCCAAATGCGGCAGCTCCAATGACAGCTCCTAATGCGGCAGCTCCAAAGCCAACGCCTAATGCAGCACCTAAAGCCGCCGCCCCGTTAATTATTCGGGCAGATTCTTCGGAGTCGTATATTTTCTATTTACAAAAGCATTTCTTCGTTGGGCTGCTTACAGTAGTTCTTGCCGTTTTGCTGATAGTAACAGCGGCTGTTAATGTTGTTTCTTTTGTCACAAGAATTGATCTTACTCAGTTTGTTGTAGTGAAAGAATACGGCTACAACGGCAGCGGATATGTGTCATACGATATTGACAGAGACCTGATCCTGGAAAAGGTCTTTGGCGTTGATGATTATGACGATCTTTCGGAAGACGATGAAGAAGTTTATGATGATCTTGTTTATTTTTTGAAAAGTGCTATTACCGGCAATTCGCCTACAACCGAATTGTCAAACGGAGATATGGTTGAATATACTATCGAAGATATTAAAGACATCTCGGATAGTACAGGCTTAAAGTTTAAGAATAAAGATACTATTTCTTATACTGTATCGAACTTAAATCCTCCTGTTCAATTAAAGGTATCAGATCTTTTTGATGTATCTTTTGCAGGCTATGAAGGCTCGGGCGGAATTATTCTTACCGCAAAAGAAAAGAGTGATGGTCACTATGCCGAGACAGGGTACGGCAACTCGTTTTATATTGACGGCGATGTGTCTGCTGCCGTTGATGTAAAAGATATTACGGAAGCAACCCTTAAAAACAATGATACGGTAGAGCTTTCTCTTGTTGCTTCTGATGACAATGACACGCTCAGAAGCGAATATGGTTTCTATATTGAGCCTGATTTTACAGAGTCGTTTAAGGTAGAAGGCTTATCGACCTCAGAAGAAATAGACGTTTTCTCAAAACTGGAAATTTCTGTTGCAGGCGTAGACGGAGAAGCAAAGGTTACATATAAATGGGATTCATCAGTTGTTAATGCAGAGATGTCAGATGACGGTAAGCCCGTATTATCTGCACGCAGTGAAGATTCAAACTATTTCAGCGTTTACAATAAGAGTACATATGGCAGTTTCCCATTGCTAACTTTTTCCGGCAATAAAGACTCTTCTGTAAAATACAGCAATGATTATGATTCGTTCAGCATAGAAGCAAGCAAAACAAGAGACATTTCAGGCGGAGATACTATTGAATTTAAGATAACAAGCGGTTATGACGAAATTGAAGGCGATGAGTATTCCGATCACGGCTATAAATTTAAAGAAACAAGTTATACTTATGAAGTTGACAGCGCATCTCTTGACCGTTACTTGACATCTTCAAAGCAGCTTACAAAAGAAAATGTAAGTGCTTACGGTGAAGTTGTAAAAGAAGAGGCAGAAGCTTATCTTAAAGATAACTGGTCAGAAGCAGTTCACGGCAGCTACAGCTTCCATTGCTATGATCAGACTATTAACAGTACAGCAATAGAGTCAAGAGTATTTATGGCAAAAACAAGCTATTACAGCAATTCCTACACACTCTGGTATGTATATACATTCAAGGTAACAGACAGCGAAACGCCGAAAGAACAGACTGTTGCGCTGGTTGCTTCGGTAAGCAATCCGTTAATAAACACTGCTGATTCTACTATTTCGACATTAGATACAATATCGTTTAGTTCTTATGATTCAGCAGAAGACGCTATATCTTCTCTTGAAAAGTACAAGAAGAATAAAGACTACGGATTTGCCGAGTTTTCATTTGTATAAAGGGGGTTTTTGGTATGAGTAATTGTACTGTTTGCGGAAGAGCATTGAAAGACGGAGAGATCTGCAATTGTTCTATAAGTGAATCTGTTTCAAAGGATTATTTTAAGGTATCTTTGAACAAAGATACTTTAAAAACAATTGGCGATAATGCAAAGAATTTCGCACAGATGATAACAGATAAAAACGAGGGAGTTTATGTAAGAGCAAATGACGGGGCTTATGAAAACGGTCTTGGCGTTTCGGGCGAATGTGTGCTGCCTGTTGAGAGTGAAGTGCCGATACGTCAATACAATATAGCAAGGCTTTCGACACCATTGTTCAAGAAGGGCTTTGGCAGACTTCAGGTAACAAACAAGAGGGTTATTTTCCGTTCTGCGGGAAAAACGATCAGCGGACCGGTAGTTAATGAAAACGAGTTTGCTATAAAAGATATAAGCGGCATTGATATTAAATCTGATTACAGATTTAATTGGATAGTATTTTTGCTTTCTCTGATAGGCAAGGATATATTAGCGAGCATATATTTTGCTTTGCTTACATTTATCGATGCAAAAACGATAGATAAAAGCACGGTACCGACCATAATAGTTGCAATACTTACAGTACTGTTTTCGATTGCGCTGCTTGTTATGGTACCCAAAAAGCACGTATTAAAATCAGCGGCATTCACGGCAAGTGCATCATCTCTGTTTTTACTGAGTGGTGTATCACTTGTCTTGTTTGAAAAATTGGGTTTTCCGGTACAGACAAGTTCAAAAAGCTTTGTATTTGTAGCAATATTGGCAGCTATTGCATATATTGTAGCTTTAGTTCAAATCATACTGGCAGGTATCGTTGAAGATCTGCGTATTGTAGTAAAGACAAAAGAAGCACAAGGAGCCGTTGAGATCGGCCGTAGACGCATATCAAATGAAAGCACAGGTTTCTTGCTTGTAAAGCCGTGGAGCGACACTCAGTCAGCAATGAGAGACCTTGGCGCTATGATAGACGACATTAAAAACTACGGTGACGCTGCTATATCAAAGTGGAAGAATATTTAACCTAACGGGCAAGAAGTCCCCCGGCTATAAGCGTTAGCGTAGGCGGTGGGAGTATGTCACGACGTAAAACATCAGAAAAAACATTCCCTAAACGATCTGAAAGAATTGTTTGGGGAATATTTTTATGTATAATATGTGAGCAATACGCAATTATTTTCAATGTGCAATGCTGTAATCAATGTGCAATTCAGACCGTGCAAAAACCAACAATTAAGTTTTCGCTCAAGCCTTCTTCAAAAGGCTTGCAGGGGTGTGGGGGTGCGGTCTGCCGGGGGCAGACGTTGCCGAAGGCAACAGCACCGACCGAGCCGGCAGGCGAGACCAGCGTCCCCACAATCGCCGCAGGCGCACTCCAGCCCTTTTAGGGGTGAAT
>JAFOMO010000215.1 GCA_017418905.1 Clostridia bacterium
ATTCACCCCTAAAAGGGCTGGAGTGCGCCTGCGGCGATTGTGGGGACGCTGGTCTCGCCTGCCGGCTCGGTCGGTGCTGTTGCCTTCGGCAACGTCTGCCCCCGGCAGACCGCACCCCCACACCCCTGCAAGCCTTTTGAAAAAGGCTTGACCGAAAACTTATTAGTTGGTTCTTGCACAGTCTGCATTGCACATTGCACATTGATCTCAACTCTCAAAACTCCACACTGAACAAACGGCTTTCAGCTTTTAATTATATTACCACACAAGATGTGACAAAAACACCCCATAAAAAATAAGTGTAAAAAATGGGTTTATGCTTTGTTTTTCAGCATAAACCCACGTTGTTTATGAATTAATTGTCACTGAGTATCTCAAGAATGTCGATCTGATCTTGTTTGCCGTTAGGTAAAGTAACATGTATCGTTGTTTCACTGCCTCTGTTGATAAGTGCTTTGCCAACGTCCGATTCATCAGAGATCAATCCGTTGAGAGGGTCTGCCTCACTGCTGCTCACAATACTGTAAACAAATTCTTTGTCAAGAGCGTGTCTGTATATTCTGAACTTTAATATTTCGCTTGCGTCAATGATCTCTGCAAGATTTATTTCTTTTTCGAGGTCTGCGATCTCAGCCTCCATTTTTGCCTGTTCATCTCTGGCTGCGTCATACTCTGCGTTCTCAGATAAGTCGCCGTAGCCTCTTGCGATCTCTATTTTTCTTGCTATTTCGTCACGCTTTTCGTTTTTAAGATAAGTAAGCTTTTCGATCTGACTGTCGTAACGCTCTTTAGTCATCTTGATCCTTTTTTCTGCCATGACTGTACTCTCCTTTTTGTATAAATCAGTATAACTAATATCCTTAATCATATAGATTTTCGGATATTTCATTGTATTTGCTACACTATATTATAGACATTTCCGCTTGACCTGTCAAGCAGAAATTCAAAAGCGGCATATCTGTATTTCAAGATACTGCCGCTTTTATTGTTTAGCTTAGGAATTGTCAAGAAATAAGTTGTGCAATTCAGGCAAATTAGGCGAGCATGAAAGTGCAAGTTATTTCTTGACGATCCCTTAGATCAATCCCATTCATCTTCGTCGTAATCGT
This sequence comes from Clostridia bacterium, assembly GCA_017418905.1. Lineage (GTDB taxonomy): Bacteria > Bacillota > Clostridia > Oscillospirales > Acutalibacteraceae > RUG592. The sequence continues at coordinate 1,110 of JAFOMO010000215.1, forward strand.
AATAATCGTCGCCTTCGTCCTCGTCGTAATTATTTCCGTTGTCATCTTCTTCATCATCATTATTGTTCTGATTATTCCAGTATTCGTCATCGTCCCAATAATCGTCTATAATGCCTGTCTTTTCGCTGTCGGAAGATTTATCGGAAGAATTAGAGTTGAGAGCGTCTATCTTTGACTCAATATCACTGTCTGAGGATTTTTCTGTATCTGTATCGCTTGACGCTTTATCTGTATCGGAGCTTGACTCCATAATAACATCATTAACACCGAGAGCCTTGACTGCCGCAAGGAACTGCGGGTCTTTTGAAATATCAAGAGTACCGCTGTCGTATGACTTTTGATCTGCAATGCTGAGTTCTACAACAGTAGAGGGAACAACGCCTGTGGAAGAATAAGTCTGCTGACCCTTTGTAACATAGTACAAATTCGGGATAAGAACATAGTCGCCGTTAGAAAGAGAAACAGCCTCAGTCTGTGCGCAGTCGCCTGCGGTAGTAGTACCGATAATAACAGCCTTGCCGTATGCACTCAATGCAGAAGCAAATATCTCTGCAACACCTGCTGTTTTACCGTTTACAAGAATAGCTATGTCGTAGTCTATCTCGCTTTGATCTGATGTATAAAGAACTGTTCTGCTGCCGTTCTTGTCAACACCCGAAATAGTTTCGCCCTCGGGGAGCATCATATCGAGAAGAGCTGCGGCAACGTCAATTTCGCCTGTGGAGCAGTTTCTCAGGTCAAGCACAAGCATATTTACCTTAGATACGGTAGATTTGCTGAAATCGTTGAGCGCATTTGAGAAAGACTGCTTTGTAGATTGTGTAAAGCTCAAAAACTGAATATAGCCGATACCCTTGCCGAAATTCTTGTAAAGAATAGTTTCTCCTGCAACACTCTTGTTGTATGCTGCGTACTCCTGAGCCGTAACATATTTTACAGCCGCATCTCCGAGACCTTCAACATATCCCTTGCACATTCCCTTAATGAGATCGTCCTGATTTACAGTACCCAGATAATTGTCCTTAATTACCTTTTCTACCTCGTCAACAATTTCATAACCAGAGCCTGTTGTCTGAGCAGGCTTTGTAACTGCGTTCACCTTGCTTCTTGCGATAAGAAAACCAACTGTAAATGCTATTGCAGCCGCAACAAGCACACACGTTAACGCAAAGCCAAAGGTCGTTTTTTTCTTCATCATTAAAACAATTCACTCCTTGATCTTTTCTGTTACTTTTTCATATTCGAAAAACGCTTTTTAATAATCTATATTCGGATATTCCGTCATCGGGTCATACTTCTCACCGTAAAGTCGTGTTTCAAAGTGCAGGTGAGGGCCTGTTGACCAGCCGGTCGTACCTACATAGCCTATTACTTGTCCCTTCTGAACGTAATCACCGGTTGACACAGTAAGTGACGTTAAATGCGCCGACAAGGTAGCTTTGCCCTCGCCGTGGTCTATCATAAGGTAATTACCGTAACCGCCGCCGCAGCCGCAGCTTCCGTCTTTACCATAGTTGTGCGTGCAGTCGTTATTTGAAAGAGCAACCACACCCGACTGAGGAGCCACAACAGGCGCATTCATAATGGTTGCGTCTGCAATGTCGATCGCACCGTGATTATATGTATCTCTGTCCTCATTCCAGACGGACGTCAAAGTATAATGCCCGGGCACAGGCCACTCATAAGCCGAGCCCGTATCGGAATAGTAGCTTGAAGTTGCCGAAGAGGTATCGTCATCATCATAATACGCAGAAGATATATCTTTAGACGGAGTATCATCATACATTGAAGTTTCATTGTCATAATAATCCTCTTCCGAATCGTCATCTTCGTACTCATAATATGACTGCCCGTCATCATCATACCAAGATGTATTTGAAGAAATATAATACACCTCGCCTCGTTTTGATGACGTATTCTGTGAGCTTGCAGATGAACTCGACTCTGCGGTACGCTTGCTTTCGTTATTCTTTGACGAATTATCCTTCGTATTGCTTGAATTTCGTTTTTTAGCCTCTTGATCTGCATAATACTGCTTGATAAGATCTTCTATCTTTTGCATTTCTGCATTGGTCTCGTCAAGATGATCCTGCGCACCTGCATTGCTGGTATAAAGATCGTCAAGAAGCTTCTGATTTTCGTCTATCAGATTTTGCAGCTCAAGTTGACGATCACCAAGTTTTTTCTGCTCTGCGTCAAGCTGAGTTTTCTTGTCGTCAAGACTTGTTTTTTTCTTATTTATAATATCTATATCATTCTGAAGCCTGCCGATAAGCTTGTGATCTGAATTTGACATATAAGCAACAAGCTCTAACTTATCTATAAAATCATCAAAGCTTTTTGCACCGAGAATTATTTCAAGAGAAGTCGTCTGCCCCGAAAGATATACAGCCCTTACACGCTGCTTTAATCCGTCTATCCTCTCTGAGATCTTATCTGAGGACTCGCTTATATTCGCTTGCAGACCCGATATTTCTTCGCTCAGACGCTCTATTTCATCTCTGCCGTCCTGTATCTGTTCATTCAGAACGGTTATCTTATTTCTCAGCGCAGTCTGATATTCCTCTCTCTGAGCAATATCGCTTGCTGTACTGTCAATTATCGACTGATATTGTTTAGCCTGTTCGTCAAGCTCCTTTTGTTTTTTTTCGTAATCAGAGAGTGTGTCGGCAGAGCATATTATGCCTGTTACAGCACCTATCATAGCAAGAACCAGACAGCCTGCCGTAATTTGAAGCATTAACTTACCAGCCAAGGATCTCGCCCCCCTCCATTTTGAGGTATCGTCCAATAGATATTGCAGAACCTGCCGCACCTATTACCATACCTAATACCACAAATGATAATGTCATTTTTAAAGCAACTGTTGAATAGATTATCTCGGAGAACGGTATAATATACTGAACTGCCGCAATAAGTGCTTCATACAGAAAAGCTATTATTCCCGAAGCGATAACGCCCGAAATAACACCCAGCACAACGCCCTCTATAACAAACGGGACACGCACAAACCAGTCGGTTGCGCCTACCGATTTCATTATGCTTATTTCAAAGCGGCGTGAGTACATAGTCATTCTTACAGAGTTGCTGATAATAAACAGTGATATAATACCCAATACAACAACTATCCACAAGCCGATCTGCGTAACAAGCTCATTCAGGCTCGTGAGCTTTTCTGCAACCTCGCTTCTGTCGCTCACCTTATAAACGCCCTCTACCTGCATAATAGACTTGACAGTTTCATCATACTGCGACAGATCTACCATTGTCACATGAAACGCATGAGGCAAAGGATTATTCTCACCCTGAAGCTCGGCAAAAAGATTTCCCAATTCGTCCTGAAGCTCGGCAATAGCCTCTTCTTTTGAAAAGAATACACAGTCTGAGATATTATCGACCTTGCGTATCTCGGGACCTATCTCCATAACGGCTTCAAGCTCTTTTACGTTGTCATTAAGAAACACCGTCACCTGATTTTCTTTGCCCACGGATTCTACCACGCTGTTTACATTCATAGAAAGCAGCACAGCCGCACCCGTAATAAGCAAACACGATACAAGCACACCGATAGACGCCAGTGACATCATACGGTTATTCCAAACGCTTTTTATACCCTCTTTAAAAAGGTAGCCTATTCCTCTCACAGGTCATCAGCCTCCCCTTCATTAATGGCTTTTAAAGCTTCTTCGTTTATCTCATCTGCCGAAACATCTGCGATTTCTTCTTTTATCTCCTTCGGCAGCTCTGCCAGTGATTCTTGATTTATCTTTATCGGTACAACGGTCTTTTCTGCCGTTGCGCCGCTGTCGCCTGTTACTTTACCGTCGTTTATCTCAATAACACGATTTTTGAACTTCTGCACAAGCTCGTGCTCATGTGTTACAACAATAATTGTAGTGCCCTGCTTATTGATCTCATTTAACAGCTCTATGATCTCAAACGACATCTCCGGGTCAATATTACCGGTAGGCTCGTCTGCAATTATCAAAGACGGATTATTAACAAGCGCTCTCGCAAGACTTACTCTCTGCTGTTCTCCGCCCGAGAGCTCTGCCGGACGGCAGTCTGCTTTATCCTTCAGACCTACCAAGCCCAATATATACAAAACTCTCCTCTTAACAGCTTTCGGTCTTGCGCCTATTACTCTCATTGCAAAAGCAACGTTATCGAAAACAGACATTTTGTCTATCAAGCGGAAGTCCTGAAAAACTATACCCATTGTTCTGCGAAGATACGGCACCTTTCGCCTTTTCATAGAGGTGATATTCACATCGTTTACAAATATCTCGCCCTCGGTGGGCTGCTCCTCTTTCATTATAAGCTTTAAAAAGGTACTTTTTCCCGAGCCGGACGCACCGACTATAAACACGAACTCGCCCTTGTCAATATTAATATTAATATTGCTCAGAGCCTTTGTTCCGTTTGGGTACGTTTTAGAAACGTTTTTAAATTGGATCATATAAATTTGCCTTTCTTTTCTTTTAGGAATTGTCAAGAAATAAGTTGTGCAATTCAGGCGAATTAGGCAAGCCTGAAAGTGCAAGTTGTTTTTTGACGATTTCTTAAATACAATAGAATACAGGCAGTTCTAAAAACATAGATTACCTTATCATGCCGGGTAGCTAAGTACCCGGCATAATATATCTGTCATACTCACAAAGATGTTTTTTCGGCAGCGTATTAATACTTAACAGGATTAGCTGTAAGATATTTCTTAACCATAAGAGCTACTTTGAATACAATAGCGTCTTCAAACTCTCTCAGATCGAGACCTGTAAGCTTTTTTATCTTTTCGAGTCTGTATACAAGAGTATTACGGTGTACAAACAACTTTCTTGAAGTTTCTGAAACGTTCAGATTGTTCTCAAAGAATTTCTGAATGGTGAACAAGGTCTCCTGATCGAGCGACTCGATAGAACCTCTCTTGAACACCTCATTGAGGAACATCTCGCACAATGTTGTGGGAAGCTGATAAACAAGTCTTGCGATACCGAGATTATCATAGCTTGCGATCGTGCGCTCTGTATCGAATACCTTGCCTACCTCCAAAGCTACCTGAGCCTCTTTAAAGGAGTGAGCAAGCTCTTTAACGCCTACAACGGCAGTGCCTATGCCAACTATACAATGTGTATAGAACTCACTTGAAAGAGTATCAACAATAGAGCTTGCAAGCTTTTCGAGGTCTTTTGAATCTATGCCTGCCTTTACCTCTTTAACAAGGGCGATGTCTGTTTCATTGATATTGATAACAAAATCTTTAGACTTATCGGGGAAAAGGTTCTGAATAACGTCAAATGCTGAAACATCTGTCTTAGACGTGATCTTTATGAGCATACAAACACGAGTTACCTCTGAGTTGAAGCGCAGCTCTCTTGCTTTCAGATAAATATCACCCGGCAGAATATTGTCAAGAATAACATTCTTAATAAAGTTTCCTCTGTCGTATTTCTCATCATAATACTGCTTGATGCTGCTCAGCGACACTGCAAGAAGCTGTGCATATTTCTGTGCAACGTCGTCGCTGCCCTGTACAAACACGGCATACTCGGAACGTGAGTTTGTGCCGAATGATTTAAAAGTATGTCCGTTTATTACAAACGGTGCCGATGAACCGAGAGTTTCCGATGTAATGCTGTCGTTTACCTCGCCTATTCTGCCCAGCTCGCTGCAGGCAATAACGACCGATGTTTCGTCTATAACACCGATAGTTCTGTCTATTGCATCTCTCATTTGGTGAACTACACCCTGAAACAGTCTGTTTGACATAGTACAATCCCTCTTTTTCTTTGTATTATTATAATATTTAGTACATTCCTCGTGTAACCGCTTATAAATCTCGGCAAATGTTTCAAAACTGTAATAAACAATGTGCAAAACAACCGATTATCACTTTTTATAATACACAATTTTAAAATAAAATGCAACCTTTTTACCGCAAAAATATTGAATTTCCCTTAATTTTTTCTTTGGTTACAATTTTATTACCGATTTTTGTAATTTTTTTGCGGTCAAGGTCAAAACGGCACACCTATACAATTATTATTTTAATACAAATACTATCCGAATATATTATGAATTTTTGAATTTTTTTAATAAAATGATAAAATATTTATACAATTCGCAATGCAGACTGTGCAAAAACCAACTAATAAGTTTTCGGTCAAGCCTTTTTCAAAAGGCTTGCGGGGTTCTAAGGGGCAGCGCCCCTTAGCCGCCGGAGGCACGCTCCAGCCCTTTTAGGGGTGAATTTCAAAAACAGTCCTGCGGACTGTTTTTGAAAGAGGGGCA
>JAFOMO010000216.1 GCA_017418905.1 Clostridia bacterium
AAACACCCCTTATCATTTTGAAAGTAGAGAGTGGAAAGTGGAAAATTTAATTGAAAACCCCTCCGCCTCGCTTACGCTCGGCATCTCCCCTGTTAGGGGCTGTTAGTAACACATAAAACTAACTTCTAAAATAACATATAATTTGGTTGATTTGTTGCCTCCACTGAAAGGGGAGGTGGCAAGCCGCAGGCGTGACGGAGGGTTTTTTTGCACATTCTGAATTGAAAATGGAAAATGGAAAAATATCTCAACTTCAAACTCCACACTCAACTCTTAACTCTCAATACTTTTTACAGTGCGAGCAGGAAGAGCAATTGCCGCAGCATTCGCCTTTTTTGGCTCTCTTTATCGTTTTGACAAGTGCCGAAACAAATGATGCCGCAATTATACATAAAAGAATAATATCTAATATACTCATATTACATCACTCCTATCAAAAGACCGCCCAGATGTACAAGCAAAGCGGCAAACCACGCCAGAACGCACTGCCAGACTACAACGGCAACTGCCCACTTCAATCCAAGCTCTCTTTTTATTGAGGCAACAGCGGCGATACACGGAGTATAGAGAAGTGAAAACACAAGCAGACACACCGCTGATAATGTTGTCATAGCCTGTGCCACACCGCCTGCGTATAATACGTTCAGCGTGGTAACAACGCTCTCTTTTGCCATAAAGCCGCTTATTAGAGAAACCATTATACGCCAATCGCCAAGACCTATAGGCTTCATCAGAGGTGTAAATACGTTCATTACTACACTGAGCATACTATTCTGTGGATCGTTGACCATATTTAATTGAAAATCGAATTTCTGAAAGAACCATATCACTATTGTTGCTATGAGTATAACAGAAAATGCTCTCTGCAAAAAGTCTTTCGCTTTCTCCCACAAAAGCTGCAATACGTTTCTTGCGCTCGGAAGTCTGTAATTCGGCAGCTCCATTACAAAAGGAACAGGCTCGCCTTTAAACAAAAATGTTTTGTAAAAGCATGCACCTATTATACCGAAAATTATACCTACAAGATAAAGCAGTAGTACGATAAGAAATGTATGTCCGCCGAAAAATGATGTTATGAAAAATCCGTATATAGGCAGCTTTGCAGTACAGCTCATAAAAGGAGTTAAAAGTATAGTCATTTTTCGGTCACGCTCGCTCGGAAGTGTTCTTGTCGCCATTACAGCAGGCACAGAACACCCAAAGCCCACAAGCAGAGGGACTATACTTCTGCCCGAAAGTCCTATCCTTCGCAAAAGCTTATCCATAAAGAACGCCACTCTTGCTATGTAACCGCTGTCTTCAAGCATTGACAAAAAGAAAAACAGCGTTACTATTACAGGCAAAAAGCTGAGTACACTTCCTATGCCCTCAAATATGCCGTCAATTATCAGGCTGTGTATCGCTTCATTTACAGACGCTGTTGTAAACGATCGGTCAACAAAATCTGTCACGGCGTTAACGCCCATTTCTGTCAACTCCTGTAAGAATGCGCCTATCACTTCAAATGTAAGCCAGAACACAAGCCCCATTATACATATAAAAGTAGGTATTGCCGTATATTTTCCCGTGAGTACGGTATCTATTTTTCTGCTGCGTATATGCTCTTTGCTCTCTTCGGGCTTTATTACGGTTTTTTCACACAGCTTTATTATAAATGAAAAACGCATATCGGCTATTGAGGCACTTCTGTCAAGACCTCTTTCGTTTTCCATTTGCACAACGATATGCTCTATCGTTTCTTTTTCGTTTTGGTCAAGCTTTAAGCTTGATATTATCAGCTCGTCGCCCTCAACTATCTTTGACGCTGAAAATCTGAGCGGCAAGTCTGCTTGTTCGGCGTGGTGGTCTATCAGGTGACATATACCGTGCAAACACCTGTGTACAGCTCCGCCGTGCTCCGATCTGTCGCAAAAATCCTGCCTGAGCGGACGCTCGTCATACTTTGCGATATGAACGGCGTGCTCTACAAGCTCCTCTATGCCGAAATTCTTTATTGCCGAAATAGGTACAACGGGTACTCCAAGCATTTTTTCCATTTCGTTAATATCAATGCTGCCGCCGTTAGAGGTAAGCTCATCCATCATATTGAGCGCAACTACCATAGGAACATTCATCTCCAGAAGCTGCATTGTAAGATACAGATTTCTCTCAATGTTCGTTGCGTCAACTATGTTGATTATTGCGTTCGGCTTTTCGTTAAGCACGAAATTTCTTGATACTATTTCTTCTCCGGTATAGGGCGACATGGAATATATGCCCGGCAGATCGGTTATTTTTGTATTTGGATAGCCCTTTATTACTCCGTCTTTTCTGTCAACTGTTACTCCGGGGAAATTGCCTACGTGCTGATTTGAACCTGTCAGACGATTAAACAGCGTTGTTTTGCCGCAGTTCTGATTGCCCACAAGCCCGAATGTAAGTGTAGTATTATCATCAACGGCTGGTTTATCTGTTTTTTCGTGAAATTTTCCGCCTTCGCCCAGACCCGGGTGGTGATTATGATTGTGGTGATGTGTATGCTTTGCTTTTGATTTGTTTTCACTGTTATCTTCTTTCCTGCTTTTCTTTTTGGTATCGTTTATTTTGCATATCTCTATAGTTTCGGTATCCGCAAGACGCAGTGTAAGAGAATATCCGTGAACAAGAATTTCAACAGGATCACCCATTGGAGCGTATTTTATAAGCGTTACCTCTGCACCGGGAATAAGCCCCATATCAAGAAAATGCTGTCTTAAAGCACCTTTGCCGCCGATACTCTTGATTTCGGCAGTCTGTCCTGTTTTCAACTCCTTCAGAGTCACATATATCATCTCCGTATAATATCGTTAGCTATTACTAATCACATTATTATAACACATACAAATTAAAAAATCAAGTCTTTCAAAAAGCTTTTTAAAATTGGACAATTGAACTTTTTTACAAAAAAATGCTTGACACACAAAAAAACAAGTGATATAATGTGAATACATTAAACCGTTGAAGCGGAGATAAAGCTGATAATGCTTCCACAGAGAGCCTGCGATGATGAGAATCAGGTGAAAAACAAGTCAGCAAATGGACCGCCGAGGGCGCAGTCAAATGTTGACGCTTTTGTTAACAGAGTATTCTGCGACGTGTTGGCATACGTTAGTTGCCGGGGGTATGTCAGTACTCCGCTAAGTGCGCAGTATTTTCTGCGAATCAAGGTGGCAACGCGGATAAAGTCAGTTATTCGTCCTTGACAGAAGTTTTATTCTGTCAAGGACTTTTTTGTTTGGCAGAATCAAAGGAGAAATAATTTATGAAGATATTACCCGACCTCAAAACAGTTAAAGACTTTGCCAAATGCGGAAAATATGACATTCTTCCCGTAAGCTGTGAGATATTATCCGATATTTGCACTCCTATCGAGGCGGTAAAGATACTTAAAAATCATTCCACACATTGCTTTATGCTGGAATCTGTAGCTAATAACGAAAAGTGGGGGCGTTATACCTTTCTCGGATACGACCCGAAGACTCAGATAACAGCCTGCGGAAGCGAGCTTGTTATAGGCGATATAAAAATGAAAACAGACGATCCGAGTATACAGATAAGACAGGTACTATCAAATTACAGAAGTCCGAAATTTGACTATCTGCCCACATTTACAGGCGGTCTTACAGGTTATTTTTCGTATGATTTTCTTGCATACAGCGAAAGCACATTAACTACCGATATTCCCGATACAGATCATTTCAAAGACGTTGATCTTATGCTGTTTGACAAGCTCATAGCCTTTGACCACTACAAGCAAAAGATCATACTTATAGTAAATATGAGATTATCTGAGGGAGAATCAGGCTATAACAGAGCAGTTCTCGAATTAAAGCAGTTAGCTCAGCTTCTCAAAGACGGCAAGTGTATCAAAGACAACGCAGGTCATATGACAAGCGAGGTCAAGCCTTTGTTTGAAAAAGACGAATACTGCGCAATGGTAGAGAAAGCCAAAAAACACATTATAGAGGGAGATATATTCCAGATAGTTCTTTCAAACCGTTTCAGCGCAGATTTTGAGGGCAGTCTGCTTAATACTTATCGAATACTCAGAACGCTGAATCCGTCGCCCTATATGTTTTACTTTTCCGGTACTGATGTAGAAATTGCGGGAGCGTCGCCCGAAACGCTTGTAAAGCTTGATAACGGTACGGTTCATACATTCCCTCTTGCGGGAACACGCCCGAGAGGAAAAACCGATGCTGAAGATAAAGCACTTGAAGAAGAGCTTCTCTCGGACGAAAAAGAGCTTGCAGAGCATAATATGCTTGTCGATCTCGGAAGAAACGATCTGGGAAAGATATGCAAATTCGGCACTGTAAAGGTAGATAAGCTTCACAGCATTGAACGCTTTTCTCATGTTATGCATATCGGTTCAACTGTCAGCGGAGAGATTGATACAAAATATGATGCTCTTGACGCTGTGAGAGCCGTTTTGCCTGCCGGTACACTTTCGGGTGCGCCTAAGATCAAAGCGTGTCAGCTTATAGGCGAGCTTGAACAGAACAAGCGAGGCATTTACGGCGGTGCAATCGGATATATTGATTTTACAGGCAATCTGGACGTATGTATTGCAATACGCATTGCATACAAGAAAAACGGTAAGGTTTTTGTAAGAAGCGGCGCAGGCATTGTTGCGGATTCCGTTCCCGAAAAGGAATATCAGGAGTGCGTAAACAAAGCGGCGGCAGTTATCAAAGCTTTACAACTATCTGAGGAGGTGGACGCATGATACTGCTTATTGATAATTACGACAGCTTTTCGTATAATCTTTATCAGCTTGTCGGAGAGATATGCCCGGATATAAAAGTCATCAGAAATGATGAAATGACAGTACAAGAGATAGAACAGCTAAAGCCCGAAAAGATCATCATTTCACCGGGACCGGGCAGACCCGAGGACGCTGGTATTATAGTTGAAGCGGCAAAAACTGTTTGCAAAACTATTCCCACTTTAGGCGTATGTCTCGGTCACCAGGCAATTTGCGAGGCTTACGGCGCAGAGATAACTTACGCAAAAAAGCTTATGCACGGAAAGCAGTCCGAAATAAAGCTTACTGCATATTCACCTCTTTTTCAAGGCATAGAGGATAATATACTTGTTGCAAGGTATCATTCTCTTGCGGCAGACAGTACTACTCTGCCCGATTGTCTTGAAGTCACAGCAGTGGCAGACGACGGAGAAGTAATGGCAGTACAGCATAAAACATACCCTATATACGGAGTGCAGTTTCACCCCGAATCAATAATGACACCGCAAGGAAAAAAAATACTTAAAAATTTTATTGAATATTAGTATTACAACGGAGGTACTCAAAATGATAAAGGAAGCTATTGTAAAAATTGTTGACAAACAAGACCTCACATATGATGAGGCATATCAGGTAATAAGCGAGATCATGACAGGTCAGACGACACCGACACAGAATGCCGCTTTTCTTGCCGCACTCTCTACCAAAAGCACAAAATCCGAAACTATCGAAGAAATCACAGGCTGTGCTGCTGCAATGCGTGATGCTGCAACAAAATTTGAAAACGATCTTGAGCTGCTCGAAATAGTAGGCACAGGCGGAGATAATGCTCATAGCTTCAACATCTCTACAACATCTGCATTTGTAATAGCCGCCGCAGGCATTAAAGTTGCAAAACACGGAAACCGAGCCGCTTCATCTCTCAGCGGTACGGCAGATTGTCTTGAAGCTCTCGGAGTAAACATAAGCCTTGAACCCGAAAAGTGCAAAGAGCTTTTAGAGAAAGCAGGCTTTTGCTTCTTCTTTGCTCAGAAGTATCATACATCAATGAAATATGTAGGCGGTATTCGCAGAGAGCTTGGTATAAGAACTGTATTCAATATATTGGGACCTCTCACCAACCCGTCATGTCCTCAGCACCATTTGCTCGGAGTGTATGACCGTACTCTTGTTGAACCTATCGCACAGGTATTAATGAAGTTAGGGTCAAAATCGGGTATGGTAGTATTCGGCAATGATAAGCTTGACGAAATATCTTTAAGCTCGTCAACTACAGTTTGCGAGTATAAGGAAGGCTGGCTCAAAACCTACAAGATCACTCCCGAAGAGTTCGGATTTGAACGCTGTACAAAGGACGATCTGAAAGGCGGCACTCCGACAGAAAACGCAGAGATCACAAGAGGTATTTTAAACGGCGAGATAAAGGGTCACAAAAGAAACGCAGTTCTCCTCAACGCAGGTGCGGCTATATACATCGGCGGCAAGGCTTCTTCAATGAAAGAGGGCGTTTTGCTTGCAGAGCAGCTCATTGACAGCAGCAAGGCATTAAAAGTGCTTGAAGATGTGATCGCACTTTCAAATCAGTGAGGCAGGCTATGAACATTCTTGATGAGCTTGCAGAATACGCAAAAGAGCGTGTTCGTACAAAAAAAGAAGCTTTAAGTCTTGACGAGGTTCGCTCAAACGCATTGTCATTGCCAACAGGTACCTTTGAATTTGAAAAAGCACTGAAAAAAGACGATATTGCTTTTATATGCGAATGTAAGAAAGCCTCTCCTTCAAAGGGTATAATAGCAGAGAATTTCCCCTATCTGCAAATAGCAGAAGATTATCAGACAGCAGGCGCAGATTGTATTTCTGTACTTACCGAACCCAAATGGTTTTTGGGTAAAGACGAATACTTAAAAGAGATAACTCAAAATGTCAGTATCCCTTGTATACGCAAGGATTTTACGGTTGACGAGTATATGATATACGAGGCAAAGCTTCTCGGCGCAAAGGCTGTACTGCTCATTTGCGCTATACTCTCCCCCGTTCAGATAAATGAATATCTGAAAATTTGCGATAAGCTCGGAATTTCGGCATTAGTGGAGGCTCATAACGAAACGGAAGTAAAAACTGCCGTACAATGCGGCGCAAGAGTAATAGGAGTTAACAACAGAGATCTGAGAGATTTTTCTGTAAACACCGACAACAGCAGAAAAATGCGTGAGCTTATTCCCGAAAATGTGATATTTGTATCGGAAAGCGGCATAAAAACTCCTGAAGATATTGACCTATTGAGAAAAATTGGTGCAGACGCTGTTCTGATCGGTGAAACATTGATGAAAGCTGAAAACAAATCTGAAAAACTCAGGGAGTTGAAAGGCTTATGACAAAAATCAAGATGTGCGGTATGATGTATACCGCAGACGTAATAACGGCTCAAAATCTTCAAGTAGATTATGTGGGCTTTATCTTGTCGCAGGGGTTCAGACGATCGCTTACGTATGATACGTTTGCAGACCTGCAAAGCCTTGTCACAGATACAAGCATAAAAAAAGTCGGCGTATTTGTAAATGAAAGCATTGAGTACATCAGCCGCTATTTAAGCATGATAGATATGATACAGCTTCACGGAAAAGAGGATAATGACTTTATTAAAGCGTTGAACAATTATACCGACAAAAAAATAATAAAGGCTTTCAAGATCAGAACAGAGTACGATATAACAGCCGCACAAAATTCTTTGGCAGATCATATACTTCTCGATTCGGGCGAAGGTTCGGGCAAGCTGTTCAACCACGATTTACTGAACAGTATCGAGCGAGAATACTTCCTTGCAGGCGGACTTTCTCCCGAAAATATAGAAGAGGTTTTGAAAAAGCTGTCGCCCTATGCCGTTGACGTAAGCTCGGGCATAGAAACAAACGGACGGAAAGATACAGATAAAATGAAAGCGTTTGCAAACGCTGTAAGGAGGATAACATGACTAACAGTAAAGGACGTTTCGGAGTACACGGCGGACAATACATTCCCGAAACGCTGATGAATGCCGTAACAGAGCTTGAACAGGCATACGAATACTATAAAAACGATCCCGAATTTAACAAAGAGCTTACAGACCTGCTCAACAATTACGCAGGCAGACCGTCGCTTTTATACTATGCAGAAAAAATGACGAAAGATCTCGGCGGCGCAAAAATATACCTCAAAAGAGAAGACCTTAATCATACGGGTTCTCATAAGATAAACAACGTACTCGGTCAGGCACTGCTTGCAAAGAAAATGGGCAAGACAAGACTTATTGCAGAAACCGGCGCAGGTCAGCACGGAGTAGCCACAGCAACAGCAGCCGCACTTCTCGATATGGAATGTGTTGTATTTATGGGCGAAGAGGACACAAAGCGTCAGGCTTTGAACGTATATAGAATGAAGCTTCTCGGCTCAAAGGTTGTACCCGTAACAACAGGTACGGCAACGCTCAAAGACGCAGTTTCAGAGGCTATGAGAGAGTGGACTTCACGCATTGACGATACTCATTATTGTTTGGGTTCCGTAATGGGTCCTCACCCGTTCCCGACAATAGTTCGTGATTTTCAGGCAGTTATTTCAAGAGAATCAAGAGAGCAGATACTCAAAGCAGAGGGCAGACTTCCTGATGCAGTTATAGCATGTGTAGGAGGCGGCTCAAATGCGATAGGCAGCTTTTATCATTATATAAACGATAAAAATGTTCGTCTTATCGGCTGCGAGGCAGCAGGCAGAGGCATTGATACCTTTGAAACAGCGGCAACAGTGAACACAGGCAGGCTCGGAATTTTTCACGGTATGAAATCATACTTCTGTCAGGACGAATACGGTCAGATAGCACCCGTTTATTCTATTTCGGCAGGACTTGATTATCCCGGAGTAGGGCCCGAACACGCATATCTTCACGACATAGGCAGAGCGGAATATGTTCCGATAACAGACGACGAGGCAGTTAATGCTTTTGAATATCTGTCACGCACAGAAGGTATTATTCCCGCAATTGAATCTGCTCACGCAGTTGCATACGCTTGCAAGCTTGCGCCGACTCTCGATAAAGACAAGATACTGATAATTACCGTTTCGGGCAGAGGAGATAAAGACTGCGCCGCAATTGCAAGATACAGAGGGGAGAATATTTATGAGTAATATTAAAAAAGCCTTTGAAAGCGGAAAAGCTTTTATCCCGTTCATAACCTGCGGTGATCCCGATCTCGAAACAACGGCAAAGGCAGTTCGTGAAATGGAGAAAAACGGCGCAGATATTGTTGAGCTGGGCATTCCGTTTTCAGACCCTACAGCAGAGGGTCCCGTAATACAGGGCGCAAATATAAGAGCGCTTGCAGGCGGCATTACTACCGATAAAATATTTGAGTTTGTATGTGAGCTGCGAAAAGATGTAAAAATACCTCTTGTATTTATGACGTATGCAAATGTTGTATTCTCCTACGGTATTGAAAGATTTATGAGCCGCTGCCGTGAAACAGGTATTGACGGAGTTATTCTTCCCGACGTACCATTTGAAGAAAAGGCAGAGTTTCAGTCTGTCTCAAAGCAATACGGCATTGACTTTATTTCACTGATAGCCCCGACATCAAATGACAGAATAGCTATGATCGCAAAAGAGGCTGAGGGCTTTATTTATGTTGTATCAAGTCTCGGTGTTACGGGAGTAAGAAGCGAGATCACAACAAATATCGGTGATATAGTTAAGGTCATCAGAGAAAACACCTCTGCCCCCTGTGCCGTAGGCTTTGGAATTTCAAAGCCCGAACAGGCTAAAGCAATGGCGGCGGTTTCAGACGGTGCAATAGTCGGTTCGGCAATAATCAGATTACTTGAACAGTACGGAAAAGACGCACCGACATACATAGGCGAGTACGTACATGAGATGAAGAAGGCGGTTCTGTTCTGAGATTTGAGATTTGAGATTTGAGAATTGAGAGTTTTTTGATTTTAGATATGTGTCAAAGCTACCATTTCCTCTTTAACAGAAAAAAATGCATACATCATACATTTTTATATCAATGAAAAAAGTTCACCCAACCATAAAGGCAGGGTGAATTTCTTTCTCGTTGTATTTCCGATTATGATTGATAATGATCAAAAAGTATTGGCTTTGAAAACTATCTAAACTCTTAACTCTCAACACTATTTCAGTTGGGTTTGATCGGCAGGTAAACCAGATTTAAAGAATAACGCAGAATATACAAAGCATCAAGTGCGGTCACAGTACCGTTTTTGTCAACATCGGCAACTATGATCTGTTCGTCTGAAAGCTCTGCAAGCTTTATTGCGTATCTTTGTGCGGTCATTGCGTCTTTTGCGGTTACTTTTCCGTCACCGTTTACATCGCCGTAAGGAATAATATCTTCATCGAAGTAAAATTCCACAACAATATTGCTCCTGATACCCAAAATACTGAAATAGTAATCCTGACCATTTTCCATAAAATTAGTACCAAAGTAATCGAATTTTCCGTAAATATTTATATCGGGCTGTTTCATGATTAGTTTTCCCGAATTAATGCTTTGCAAAGGAACATGAATAAACAGATCTTTTCCCTCAAGAATGATGGAATCACCTTGAACAGCTTCAAATGTATCTTTCTCTGCATTATATACTTCAATATCCAATCTGTCATCAACAAATTCAAAATTTATTCTGTATTCATCTGTATCGGGTTCGTCGTATGTTTCTCCCATACGACTGTTATAGTGTATGTCGGCGTTAAGCAGATCGTCGTTTCCCCATTCATCAATGTAAATACAGTCCCACATATCTTTTCTGCTTTTGTAGTAAATATCGGTCAGACTTGAACAATCATTAAATGCATATGAATAGATGTCTGTCAATGATTTCGGAAGTTCAATTTCTTTCAAATTATAACACTCGCCAAAGCAACACCACTTGAGTTCGGTTACCTGACCGGGGATCCTGATACTTTCAAGACTTGAACAGCCTTCAAATACATATTCCGGCAGAGTTTTCAGATCATTTGGAAGCTTCACATTTTTCAGACCAACACATTTGGAAAATGCACTTTCTCCGATATATGTCAGATTCTCGGGCAAGATAATATCTGTAATACCGCAATAGTAAAAAGCCGACTCCCATATTGTTCTCAAGCCCTCATGAAGAGTAATATCCGACAGGTTTTCGCAGTATGCAAATGCAAATCTCCCTATTGTTTCCACAGTGCCGGGTATATCCAACGATTCTATCACATCACACATCTTAAATGCATAGCTGTCTATTTCTTTTGCTTCGCTGCTGATCTCAACAGACTTTTTTGCACACGGACATCTTAAAAGCTTTGTCATACTCTTGTCGTATAACACTCCGTCGTAAGAGGCAAATACTTGATTTTCCGGATCTACGCTGATACTTTCAAGAACGGTACATTCGGCAAAATACCACGATCCGCCAAAATACAAAGAATCGTAATCGGGTTTTGACCAGGTTTTGTAAATTTCAGTGACGGTATCGGGCAAAGTCAAAGATGTTTTCTTTGCGGGGCAGAGAATAAGTGTTTCTATATTTTTGTCATATAATACACAATCGATTGATGAAAAGTTTGTATTCCGGGCATCAACCTCAATGCTTTCAAGACTAATGCAGCCGTCAAATACAACTTCCCCTAAAAATTCCAGATTTTCGGGAAGAAAAAGAGTCTTTAGTTTCTCACACCCATAAAACGCATATTCTTGTATATAGGCAACACTTTCGGGGAAAATGATCTCCTTGAGATCTGTACACCGATAGAAAGCAGCCGACTCTATGCTAAGAAGATTATCGGAAAGTTCTACCGTTTCAAGAAGACAGCAGTTACAAAAAGCCACCATTCCTATCTTTTTTACACTGTCTGCCATTGCAGCACTTTTCATACTCCAGCAATTTTCAAAAGCAGATTCTCCGATACTTGTAACACCATCCTCAATAACAACATTGATAACATTGTCAAAATATCGAAACGGAGAGTCTTCATCAATTCCGATTCCTTGTGAGGCATTTACGCCTGAAAGATCATATATAATATCGGTATCAGTCTCATAATAACCATAATAATCATACATATCACCGTTACCGAAAATATAAACCGTTCCGCTTTCGTGAAGCTCATAATACACTTCTGTACCGCATTGACCCTCTTCTATGATAGGAGTAATGTCTTTATCGTGTGTCTGCAGTATTTCCGCAGTGTCGGGTGTGTCGAATGTGTCGGGTGTGTCGGGTGTGTCTGCCGTTTCTGCCGGCAAGCAGTATATTTCGGCAGCGTTTGCAGGCAATGACACACAGCCGAATGTTAAAGCCGAGGCAAGAAACCATGATATTATTTTTTTCATCTTTTTCATATGCTTTAATCCTTTCGCATTAATCTACTGAATGTATTATCATATTATCATAACAAAACAAAAAATTCAAGCGATTCATTATCATTTCATAATAATATCACAATATCATCAGAATAGCAGGCGCATATTCTTACTAAACCTGAATACATAAAAAGATATTGACTATTGATTTATTAATATGTATAATAATTATTGTTTACCGACTTTGTTAATTTCGGTTTTTCTATAAAATAATCATTGTATTTTTTTGCAGTTTGTGATAAAATAATAGTAACAGAATTATTGAGGTGGATATATGTTTGACAACTATATGCTGATCATAAATGCAGGTTTGGCCGGTCTGTTTTTTCTTCTCTTTATACTTATAATAAAAGCGGCTTATCAGGACAGCCGTCACCATAAAATATTTGCAGGCTGTATCGGCTTTGTTTCAGTGTTTATTGCCAACAGTGTTTTATGCAGAGGTATGGGACTGAGATCGTATATAACTATGCTGATATACCGAAATTACCTTTACACCATTCCTATCGGTATTGCAGCAGGTATAGCATCATATCATCTCTCCATGCTTATCAGTTCATACATATATAATTATTTTGTACTCTCAACTCTAAAGAGAAAGGTCAAAAAGGGTGAGAAGTATTCTCAATTCAATGACTTTATGGAGCAAAACGGAGAAAATGTTATCTTTATTGAACCTCACTACGGAACAGGCGGTTTTTGTGTAAGCTATGTCCCCTCGGGGAAGATGTTTACTCGCGAACACGGTATTCTCCAATATAACGACGCTCAGGCAAAAAAGAAAATATTCTTTGAGATAGACAAAGGAGCAGAAAGATACTGGACTACTGATGAAGAAAACGCATTGAACGACATAGTAGATGAGGCAGCTGAAAAATTCGGGCTTGATAAACAAAACAATATATGGATAAGACCTCTTGTGGAGAGATCGAGTGTTCTTAAAGATCCCTATTGATATAAAAACGGCGATTTTTTTATCGCCGTTTTTTTGATGAATTTTGATTTTTTACATATTTGATTGCCTTCAGGGTTTTTGAACAAGTAAATAAATTATTAATAACAAGGGGACGCTTTCTGCCAAAGCGTCCCCTCTCAGACACTGCTCAGAGCAAGCTGCTTACATATCAGTAAGCTCTCTTTTTGGAATAACCTTTACTATGTAAATCGTGTAGAGTAAAGCGATAACAATGCCAATTCCGGCAGTCAAAAGATCTGCTGCCTCTTTGCTTCCGAGTGCATCTATCAGATGTTGTGCATTTGAAACCGCAGAGATGGAATTATTGAAAGCATGGAAAATAATGCAGGAAATAATACTTCCTGTACGCAGGAAAATAAACACAAGCATAAAACCTACAGCAACAGCAAAAACAATTTGAATAACGTTTTTCAGTATATCATAGCCGTTGAGAAGATTCACAATATGTCCGATACCGAAAGTTACAGAAGAAATAATTACTGCCTCTTTTACACTGTCCTTTGCGATTCCTCTGAAAAGAAAGCCTCTGAAAATAACTTCCTCAAGAAAACCGACATTTATCATCATTAAGGTGCGAAGTACAAGCTGTGCGGCTGTGAATTCCGTTCCTATTCCAAAGAAAGTGGCGACCATAGCTATTACCGGCAGAGGAACGTAGAGAAGCATCTTCGTTGCCGATACCTGTGATTTGCACAAACCGACGTGCTTTTGCAACTGGTTTTTTATTATAAACACAAGTATTATAGTAGAAAGTATCGTGTTAAAGATTGTTTCTGCTAAGAACTTTACTCCTATCGCATCAGATACTCTCAACATTACACTGGAACCCACTACATATATAACGATAAGAATTATGGCGAATGTACACTCATTTTTTTCAAACATTTTTTTCATTTTATTTTCCTCCTTGAATAATCTGAATGGGTGTTATTTTCTGATTTTATTATATCAAGCAGAATGTAAAAAATCAAGTAAACCGTACCATAATTCTCCCGAGCTTAAAGATTATGTTTATACTCCGGCAGGAATAAAACACGATCACCCTGTTTATACGTTTGAATACGTTTCAAAAGAAAAGCAAGAGGCTGCAAAGCTTTTCACAGAGTATTGTCAGAATCCCGAATCGCAGGAATTGGCAAATAAGAAAGGCTTTAATCTTCACGACGATTATGTAAGCCAGCCTAACGGTCTTGACGGTGCAGGTTATCTCTCTGCTCAGAAGATCTGGAAGAAGAACAAAGACGGCGGTCAGCCGATCATAGCTGTTTTGTTGCAGATATTTCGGGCAGTATGTCGGGTGAGCCTATTAACTCGCTTAAGGGATCGTTGCTTTCTACCTCATCATACATCAGCTCCGATAATTACATAGGTCTTGTATCATACTCCGATGATGTTCACATTAATTTGCCGATAGGTGAATTTAACGACGAACAGAGGGCATATTTCTCTGGTGCAGTCAAGGATCTTGATACGAAAGGCAATACGGCAACTTAGGAATTGTCAAGAAATAAGTTGTGCAATTCAGGCGAAGAATAATTTGTTCTGTGTTAGGCACAATACCGCAGGAATACTGACGTATTTCAAGGTATTGTAACGACACACAGGGCAAATTAGGCGAGCATGAAAGTGCA
>JAFOMO010000025.1 GCA_017418905.1 Clostridia bacterium
AAATCCTCAATATGTTCATATTGATCAAAATATTCGGGCTGATATGGATCAAATCCCATTTGAAGCAAATATTCAATATATTTCAATTCTATCGGTGCGGGTTTATAAATGTGCCCTTTGGAAAGATTATGCTTGGTTTCTTTATCATAGATAACACCATTTTCATCTATCACTATGTTGAGACATAGCTCCGCGGCAGACTCAAGAACCAAATATGCGTACTTATCTTGGAGATCATCTATATTAGCCTCAATAAATCTCTTTGCGGAACTAATATCACTATCGTTTAGTTTCGCTATTATTCGATACTGTAATGGAATATTAGGGTCGTAACTCATTGTCTGTTCGGCTTCTTTCAGAAAGTCATCGGTTAAATCAAGATAATCCATAAAAAATCAACTCCACTGATACATGATTTATTATTCTATTTTACCACAATAATAAATCAAACTCAACATCGATTATTACTGAACTTTCGGATAATCCAAAAATTCCTCCGCCGAGCCGCAAAACACATTCATATCAATATACTTCTCTTCCCCATCGTAACTGTCAAGGTTCATTCTGTTTGAGTACTGCCAGAATATCCAATTTACATCTTTGTTTGGCTTTGAATAAACGCTGCGTATCCAGATATCATAGTCGGGAAATGAATCCTTGATTAGCTTATTGTACCACTTTGACGTTGTGTAGATGATCGGCTTTATACCGTAATATTCTTCTGTCACTGTAAGCCAATCGGTCAGCTCGGATACGTCTTTTTCGGTTATTTCCTTATATGTACCATAAGGCTCCACATCGACAACGGGCGGCAGCATATTCGGAACGGACTGCACCGAATCACAGAAATGTTCTGCTTGTAATTTACCCGACGATTCAAGACTGAAAAAGTGGTACGCACCTATTCTAAGATCGGTTTTTGAAGCTTTCTCCCAATTCTCGGAAAAATGCTCATCTGTATAGCTCGAACCTTCCGTTGCCTTGATAAATGCAAAATCTATATCCCGAGTCACTAACACACTCCAGTCGATATTGCCTTGATACTCGGAAACGTCAACACCTCTTACCGGGTACTTGTCCTTTGATGGGTGGTTTATCTGCACGATACCGAAATACAGTAACGACGCTGTGGTTATACATATTACGGTAATTGCTGAAAACGCTATAAAAAGCTTTTTGTTCACCTTCAAATCAAAAATCCTTTCTGTTTAATTTGCATTAAGTGCTGATATGATTTACACTGCGTTCTTCATAATCATTCTTTTTATTTATTTCATTGGGATACTTTATTCTGTGAAATTCATCTATTATCATCTGTACCTGATATTCATTAAGCTCAACCTCAACTTTAGCTGTACTTCCGCTTTTAGGTATTCTGGCATTTACAACAGCGTAATGGTCGTATCTGTTCCCGGTATACATAGAATCATCAAACTCCTTCACCCTGACAACCTTGCGTGTAATATCATCAGCGATCCGGTAGTCAATAGCATAAATGTTGTCTGCAGTAAAAATATGGATATGAGTTGTGCCAAGAATTATACCTGAATTTTTATAAGTAAGCATCTTTCCCTTAAGATACGATCGTTCAAGGGCAGGGTAGTCGATATCACGCTTTAAAAACTTTCGAACAGTTTTACCTGTATAATCGTTAAGGAAAGATAATCCTAAGTACAGAAAAAGAACAATTCCGATTGGATACCACCATTCAAATTTTATAAACATCATCACTGTCATCAGTATCACAAAAAGAAAAAACAAAATGATCAAAATTAGAGCGTTTTTGTTCCTGTATTTTGCATACAAATCCGATTTCATGCTTTTTCCTTTAGGTTTTTCAAATGGATGTTCCATACGATATGTTATATACTGTTCGTGCCACTGAGAGTTTCTGAAATATGAATCGTTAAGGATCTCGGTACTTTTGTCCACAGCGTTTTTATCGTCCTTTTTCTCGTGAAAATAAGAATAAACAGTCCAGATAAAAACAGCAGGCGTGGCGATAACAGCCGATACAATATACTTAATGTCATATCTGCCCATAAATAATAAAAATATATCTGCGATGAGCATTAATAAACATAGATTCACCAGATTTTTCTTGGAATTTAATACGTCAGGATCGTTCCATCTTTTCAATTATATATCATCTCCGTTTATTTACATTTTTATTATAACTAACAGTCTTCAGAACATTTCTATCCTACGGTTCGATCTCAATGCTTTTTGCTATTTTGCTGTTCGGGTAAAATTCGATGGTAATAGCTTTCGTATGAGCATAAACCGACATAGCATCTGAGACCTTCAGTGTTCGGTTTTTATCAATTTCGTTGTAGCTGTTGTGGATACATTCAAGCTGCGATTTTGTAAGATATATTGTTCTGTCCTGCCCGTCCGGATAGTAGATCAACAGTTTCTGAGATTTTAAAAAGGTCTGATAATAACTTGTTTGAAAGATCTCAGTACCTTTTATCGAATCCTTTACAAACGGCACAGTGATTCCGGACATAGCAAAACAACAAATGAGGATGAGAATACATATTACCTTGTATCTTCCAAAATTTCGCTTTACTCCGCTGTCAACACGGCTGCGTATCAAAACATATGTCATATAAACAGAATTCAATATGAACAACAGCCACAATAATGGAATAAGATAAACGGCAATAAACCCAAACCGTCTTGGAATTTGTGACATAAAAGCAATTCCGCAAATTAACAAAGCATTAAAGGCTGTTGAATTAGACAGTCTATTCTGCGGTGACATCTTATCATTCCTTTCTACATTTAAATATATTGTCTGTATCCATCAATATATAGTATACATTAACAAAGGTGGATTTTTCAAGTAGCACATCAAAAATAATGCAACCACAAAAGGTTATCAATTTTGCGAGCTCGTAAACGAAATAGTTCTTTGACCCAAAAGGCATTATGTTTTTCTTGACAAAATCAATATTATTATGTAATATTAGTTTATCTGCTTTTTTTGGAGGATTTTACTATGATATACAATAACATATTAGATGCTGTCGGAAAAACGCCAATGATAAGACTTAACAGAATCTGTGAACCGGACAGTGCAGAGATACTTGTAAAGGTAGAGGCATTAAATGTAGGCGGTTCAATAAAAACCCGCACCGCATTGAATATGATAGAACAAGCCGAGAGAGAAGGACTTATAAATAAAGACTCTATTATTGTAGAGCCTACAAGCGGTAATCAAGGGATAGGTCTTGCACTGGTAGGGGCAGTAAAAGGCTACAAAACGATAATAATTATGCCTGATTCTGTAAGCGAAGAAAGAAGAAAGCTTGTAAGACATTACGGTGCACAGGTAATGCTCATACACGATGCGGGAGATATCGGAAAGTGCATAGAGGAATGCTTGCAGACAGCTCTGCGTATGAAAGAACAAGACCCTAAGGTGTTTGTACCTCAGCAGTTTGCAAACAAGCATAATACTCTTGCACATAAACGTCATACCGCACTTGAAATAATGGCACAATCAGCAAGACCGATTCACGGCTTTTGCAGCGGAATAGGTACAGGCGGCACTATAACGGGCATTGGTGAAGTGCTTAAAGCACAATATCCCGATATAGAAATATGGGCTATTGAGCCTGAGAATGCAGCAATACTAAAGGGCGGAACTATCGGTACTCATATACAAATGGGGATCGGAGATGGTATCATACCCGATATTCTTAACAGAAATATTTATGATGAGATATATGTTGTTTCTGATGAAGAGGCACTCGAAACTTCAAAGCGTCTTGCTCGTGAAGAGGGCTTGATGTGCGGTATATCAAGCGGTTCAAATGTAGCTGCGGCAATTAAGCTTGCCAAAAAGCTCGGCAAAGGTAAGACTGTTGTAACTATTTTACCCGATACCGCCGAGAGATACTTTTCTACTCAGTTGTTTTTTGAGTAAATCAGATTTAAACGACTTTTACTATCATTTTTATTACTTATTAATAGCTATTATAATTATAAAAATTATCCGATATACAAATGCTATTGTATATCGGATTATATTTACATATCGTATATAGAACAATAATTATAGGTTTTAGATATAATACTGATTTCTAACATTCCCTATTCCGCTTACTATCCGATAATAAGCGTTAGAAGTTATTTTATATACTATTGCAAAATGCATTTATAAATACTCCTGTGTTGGTGTTATTTTGCTTTGATTGTCCCAAGGGGTTCTTTTTCTTGACTTGCTTCTATTTTTCATCATCGTCACCTCCGATTGAAGTGACTTTTATTATACTATTAATTAGGTGCTGTGCGCAAGTCTGGATTTTTAGTTTTTTACTGAAAAATGCGTTATGATCAAGTAACCCACAGCTAACCTGAACAAGTTCATGAATCATTGCAGAAGAATCATTGTTTGTATACTACCTGACTTCGATATGAGGTGCTGCCTGTTTGAGATATTCTCTCATTTCTGCCCATTCTCTTGCAAATTCTCTGCTGGTAGGCAAGTAACATAGCTTATAGGTCTGACTGCCAACATCCGCCGCAAGATAACGTCTTTGAAACACAGTACCCTCAATAGTATAACGATCCATTGTAACATACAGCACGGATATTTCATCATACAACAGCATTACGCCCAGACCCTTGCCTATTATACAATCGTTTCCCAACAATACTGTATCTTTGAATTTGAACGTACCCTTTTGCATATCAATAACAGCATAGTCAAGCCAGCCTTTAATTTTAAGATAGTTTACTCTTCCTGTAAAGACCCTGCGAGGGTAGTATATCATTTTGTAAAAGAAAAATCCACCTGTACCAAACAATATTACAAACGCCATAAGTCCGGATATTATCAGATCGTCTGTATCACTTTCTTCAGAGCCGAGAAAAATCAATATAGTCAATACAGGTTCCAATACCACAAAATATAATAATGCAAGCGAAAAAAACTTTTTTCTGCTTGTTAAGCAAAAACTTTCTAAATATTCCATTGATGTTCAACCTTCTTAAATTGGCTCAAAGTCTGCTGCACCGTGTTTACACAGTGGACAGATATAATCATCAGGCAATACATCTCCCTCGTAAATATATCCGCAGATCTTGCAGACAAAGCCTTTTTTACCCTCTGACTGCGGCTTTGGCTTTACGTTGTTCTGATAATATGTATAAGTCATCGTTTCTTTCTCGGAAACTACTCTTGCTTCGGTCACACTGCATATTAACATACCGTGAGTATCGAGGTCGATATACTGCTCAACCTTCAACGACATAAAAGAGTTGATATATTTAGGTAGGAACGCAAGTCCGTTATCTGAGTACAAAGGAGTAATGTTCTCAAATTTATTATTATCTCTGCCGCTCTTGAAGCCGAAATCTTCAAACACGCTGAACGGTGCGTCTGTTGAAAGACAGTTCACGTTCATTTTTCCTGTTGACTTGATCACCTCATGGGAATAGTTTTGCTTGTTTATAGTAACTGCGATCCTGTTTGGAGTATTGGTTACCTGAGTAACAGCGTTTACAATAAGACCGTTGTCACGCTTGCCGTCATTGGAAGTAACGACATACAAACCGTAACCAATGTTGAACAAAGCTGTAAGATCGTTCTTATTTGCTGTTTCTTCATGCTGTGCGAGATAGTCCATACAAAGCTCGTTTGCAAGCTTTTCTATTTGTTCACGGCTTTCATCATTGAGGGCAGACATAATTCTTACCGTATTTTCTGTGAAGTTCAGGTTTACGCACCCTTCAAGCATTTTACGCATTGTTTTTGCTGCAAGAGGTGCCCAAGAACCGTTTTCGATAAGTGCTATCGTCTTGTTTCTGAAATTCCTCTCGGTAAGATGTTCTATGAACTCTCTCATAAACGGGAAAATTTCTGCATTATATGTAGTTGTGGCAAGAACTATTCTGCCATAGCGGAATGCGTCTTCAACAGCTTCTGCCATATCGCATCTTGCAAGATCGTTTACAACCACCTTCGGGCAGCCCTTTGCTGTAAGCTTTTTAGCAAGCAGCTCTACAGCAGCTTTTGTGTTACCATATACAGACGTATATGCGATAACAATACCTTCTGATTCAACAGTATATTTTGACCATGTATCGTATAATCCTATATAGTACCCAAGATTTTCTGTAAGCACAGAACCGTGCAGAGGGCAAATGATCTTAATATCAAGCACAGACGCTTTTTTGAGCAGTGCCTGAACCTGAGCACCGTATTTACCTACAATTCCTATATAGTAGCGGCGAGCCTCGCAAGCCCAGTCCTCTTCAACGTCAAGAGCTCCGAATTTTCCGAATCCATCAGCAGAGAACAAAACCTTATCAAGACTATCGTACGTTACTATTACCTCAGGCCAATGTACCATTGGAGCTTCAACAAAATTAAGGGTATGAGAACCTAACTCTAAAAAATCTCCCTCACGTACAATTATTCTTCTGTCCTCAAAATCTGTGCCAAAGAAGTTTTTCATCATGGCAAAAGCTTTTTTTGATGACACAACAACAGCATCGGGATATTTTTGCATGAATACTTTGATATTTGCCGAATGATCAGGTTCCATGTGCTGTACAACAAGATAGTCGGGTAAACGTCCGTCAAGAACATTTTCAAGATTTGACAGCCACTCGTCTTTAAAATTGCGGTCTACCGTATCCATAACCGCAATTTTTGAATCGATGATAACATAAGAATTGTACGCCATACCGTTAGGCACGTCATACTGACCCTCAAAAAGATCGACATTATGATCGTTTACACCTATATAGCGAATGTCATTTGTTATTTTCATTAATATGCCTCCCTTTGAACCGTTGATACATATAAAACGGATAAAAAAAATCAACAGCTCTTTATTTTTTTATTATATCATAATCAATTATAAAACACAACAATAATTTATACAGTATATTAAGAAATACATTTTTTTCGGTATTATCATTCATAACTTTCTTCCACAAAAACAGTCTTTGTTTGGATATGTCGCTTAACCTTAATATCCGGATTTACGGATGTAAGCTTTTTAGCTAAGTTCTCCCATTCGGACTGATAGTAATAATCCGAATGATAAAACAATATATCCATTCCGTTTTCAATTAAATAATAATCCCATTCTATATCAGTTACTGCCCCTGTATATATGATCTTGACAATCTTCATACCATTCAGAGAAGAAATAGGCAGTACTCCTACCCTATTGAGACCAAATATAAATTTATCTCCTATAAGGATTCCGTTTTTAAAATATGTCTCGGCATGAGTAAAATCATCTTCCGCCAGCTTTAATATACCTCGTTCTTTAAGCAGTTTCATATTCCTCTTATATTCTTTAAGTTGATAAGCATAAGAAAAATAATATTTATATACAACTATGATCCAAAGCACTATATCAATAACCACCAGCAAAGGCAGATTAGTAAAACTATCCTTTTTAAAAACGAGTAAGTATGTTAGGAATATCGGAAGGATCAAGGAAAATCCTATCTTAACGGAAGCACTGCCTATATCGGGCTTTAAATATTTTTGTAATGTCATAAATTTTTCACCTTTAGAAAAACAGTCTGCGCTGTTTGAAGTGCAGACTGTTTTTAATATTATGAATGTTACTTTTTCTTTGACGTTTTCTTTGACTGTGATGAAGATGTATTTGTCTTTGCAACGGTTTTTTCGGGTGCGGCAGTTTTTCCTGCTTTATCGAGATAATTGTATGCCAAAGCTGCCAATGCACCGCCAACAAGCGGAGCAAGCAAAAATACCCAGACCTGAGAGAGTGCTGCAACACCGTTATTGCAGCCGAATATTGCCGATACGAAAGCTGCGCCGAAGCTGCGTGCAGGGTTTACGGAAGTTCCTGTCAAGGGCAGACCGAGCAAATGAACCAATGTAAGTGCAAAGCCTATTACAAGACCTGCGGGCTTACTGAACTCGGGTTTGCTTGTAACACCGCAAATAGCAAATACGAATACAAACGTCAATACTATCTCAGCGATTATTGCACCGAAAAGTGTTATTCCAGTTGCGGAAAGATCACCGTAACCATTTGTACCCATTCCGTTCTCTGCCAAAAAAGGTGTGCCTGCAAGCATTGCATAAAGAATGAATCCGCCTAATGTCGCACCGATAAACTGGCTTACAACATAGCCTACAAATTCTGTGGGAGTAAGCTTTTTGTTGATAAGCATAGCAAGCGATACAGCAGGGTTAACATGACAGCCCGAAATATTGCCGACAGAATATGCCATAGCAATTATTACAAGTCCGAAAGCAAGGGCAATGCCGACATAACCTGCACCCAAACCGTTTGTTGCTGCAACACCGCAGCCGAATGTCACCAATACGGCAGTACCCAGACACTCTGCAATAAACTTTTTCATCATAAACAACATCCTCCTATCAAAATGGAATATTATATTTATATATTAGCACAATAATACCACTTTGTAAATAAAAAATTGTTATAATTATGAAAAAATTTATAATTATTATATAATCATATAAATGATTACATCGTTCTCAGTATCTGAGTAATAAGAGCATAATCATTTATAAACAATTCATTTTCATTAGCAAAGATCATAAGATAGCCTATTACTATTGTAATTATAAAGATCACAGAAAGAGTTATATAATAACCCGATCTGAATCTGTGTGTCGATCCTGCGGCTATCTCAGCAAGCTTAAATAACACTATAATCGATACTATTCCCAGCGGCAGAAGAATATCAGAGACATATCTGTAATGAACGCCCGCTTTGCACATATTCAAAAATGCAACTATTATTACGCTTATAAAGAGAGTAAGCGTAAAATTGGTTTTAAACTTATCCTCTTTTTTCAGAGCGTAAGGCAGAAACAGCGAACCCCACATTACAGGATAATTAAACGCACCCATGCTGTATGCAAGATATGTATATCGAGGATAACCCGAAAGAACCGTATTTGGCATATCAAAATAAGGGAATTTTGTTTTAAACTCTAAGGGCTGCAAAAAATAGTGAAATATCATAAATGGAATATACCCTACAAGTATTTTATTTGCCTCTGCTGAACTTACCGTGATCTGATAAGTAAAACCAAATTCTAAAGGCGACGAAAAACGAGCATAGTTGTATATCATTATCGAAACTGCACCTATCATTACAGGTACACCTATGCTGCAAAGATAAAGTATTTTATGTTTAACACTTATTTCTTTATCTTTCAAAAGCCACAGCAGAGGAGCGACTGCAGTCATACAATAAACGATCGTTCCGGGGCGTGACGCTGCCATAAGCACCACAAATGCACCTGTTATCACAAAATACAACGTCTTTTTAAGAACACTCGTTTCGTAATACGCCTTTATAAGGAAAGCAAGATAACCGGCAACCGCAGTAATAGCAGATATTACTGCTATAAAATAAAAATACTTATCGGAAGCCAATGCAAATACAGATGAAGAAAGCCATATCACAGGCAAACCTGCTATAACAAAGATAAAAGGCGTATTTTTGCAAAAACGCTTTATTACCTCGCTGTACAATATGGTCATACATATTACGGCATATATCGCAGAGATAGTGCACGCCAGAACAGAGCCGGCAACCTTATGGGTCACAAGGAACACGGGAAAATATACCGTAAAGACAGGAGCAACACCAAAATATGAATAGAATTTTCCGTTGTAATATGCACGATCCCACTGATCGCCCGTCAGATGCGTACTGTCTCTTTCGCTTCTGTCGTATGGATTTTGCATTTGTTCGTATTCCTCGGGAGAAAAGTTTACATTTATATAAAGTCTGCCCTCTTTGAACGATGAAAACAATTGCTGATATTGATCCATAGTAACCTCGTTTTCGAGAGGGTATTCGTCAAGCATCGGTTTTTCGGTAACTTTCGAGATAAAAAATGAACTTCCAATCAATACAAAGCATGCAACCCCTGCCATTGCATATAGTATCAAATGATCTTTTCTGCTGAAATGCCATTTCCACGCTTTTAAAAATATACAGACGCAAGCAGATATTAAAAATATCAATCTGATATAGCTTATATGAAAAGCTTGCGGCGAGTTTATCTTTATACTGTCTACTTCCATTGCATAATGATTATCAGAAGGAAATCTGACCTCTAATGTACCTATATTTCCGTATGATCTTACATTATAATAGCTTTTAACATTATTACCTACAAAAATTTGCAGATTTGCTTTATTGTAATTAAGTCCGTCTTCATAAGCAAAATTATCATCAGTATAGGCTATTTCGGGATAATAGTATTCTTCTCCGCCTTGAGAAAACTCTATACAGACGTTATACAAAGGTACGTTTACATTCTCGAATCTAATCGTACCTTTGTTTATTTTCGCTCTCGGCTTATCGGTATACCTTACTTGAATATCATCAGAGTAATGTGCGAAGCTCAGATCCAAATCACATTCTTTGACATGAGAAAACATCATTGCAATAGCTGTATAGTTTGAGATGCAGATCTCGACAATTATACACAACACAAGCGACAATACAAGCCTCATCTTTCTGTTTTTCAGTACATCGGACAGCTTATCGAATGATTTTTTTGTTGATTCTTTCATTTGTGATCCCCTTTTTATTATTGTTTTCTGCAATTCAAGCGAAGAATAATTTGTTCTGTATTAGGCACAATACCGCAGGAATACTGACGTATTTCAAGGTATTGTAACGACACACAGGGCAAATTAGGCGAGCATGAAAGTGCAAGTTATTTCTTGACGATTCCTTAGTTCCTTTTTGCAGTAAAATACCTCAGAGTATTGAAATAATTGGAACTATGTGTTAAAATTATTAAAAATCACTAAGAAATTAGGTGCAATTATGCTGAAAGGTCTTAAAACTTGCAAAACAAGCAATCTGAAAAATGATATTATCAGCGGTATAATTATTGCTCTCGTATCTATTCCCATATCTATGGGATATGCTCAGATAGCCGGTCTGCCTGCTCAATACGGATTATACGGTTCTGTTATACCTGTCTTGATGTTTGCTGTATTCTCGTCATCTCCGCAATACATATTCGGCGTTGACGCAGCCCCTGCTGCACTTGCGGGCGGTACGCTTGTTTCTATGGGTATTACTTTTGAGTCGCCGCAGGCAATTGAGTTTGTACCTTTAATAACATTTTTTACGGGTATATGGCTTTTGCTGTTTACTCTTCTCAGATTCGGCACGCTCACCCAATTTGTTTCTTCACCTGTAATGGGCGGCTTTATCAGTGGAATATGCGCAACGATTATACTGATGCAAACACCGAAGCTTTTCGGCGGCGGTGCAGGTATCGGAGAGCTTTTTGAGCTTATCGCTCACATTATAGCAGAATTAAAAAATAATTTCAACTTTTTGTCGCTTGTAGTATCAGTTTTTTGTATTTTTATCATTCAGCTTTTCAAAAAAATAACGCCGAAACTTCCCGTATCGGCATTTGTAATGGTTTTAGGCGCATTATTTCAGCTGATCTTTGACTACTGTGGCAAATGGAACATAAAAACACTTACTGCAGTTTCTAAGGGTATAATTGCCCCTTCTCTTCCGACTGTGAAATACGAATATATATTGACTGCACTGTTATCTTCATTTTCAATAGCTGTTGTTATAGGCTCGGAAACACTGCTTGCAGAAAAAAACTTCGCTCAGAAAAACGGATACAAAATAGATGACAACAGCGAGCTGTTAGCTTTTTCGGTGTGTAATATATCAGCCGCATTTTTTGGTGTATGCCCCGTAAACGGCAGTGTATCGAGAACCTCAATGAACGATCAGTTCGGTGGAAAAAGTCAAATAACATCAATCACTGCAGCACTTGTAATGACTGCTATACTTTACTTTACAACGGGATTTATTAGCTTTCTGCCTGTTCCCGTATTGACCTCTATCGTTGTATGCGCACTATGGAGCGGTACTGAGTTTCATCTTGCAAAGAAGCTGTTTAAAAGCAGCCGAAAGGAGTTCTTCATCTTCTGCGCCGCATTTATCGGCGTTCTGATATTTGGAACTATCTACGGCGTATTAATCGGAGTTATACTTTCGTTTTTCAATATTGTTATTCGAGAAAGCAAGCCGTCTACCGCATTTCTGGGAGTAATACCGGGAAGAAATCATTTTTATAATCTCAAAACCTACGCAAAATCAAGACCTATAAAAAATGCTGTAATATACCGCTTTAAGGGCAATCTGTTTTTTGCTAATATAGATATTTTCAGAGAAGAAATAGAACAAGCTATTCAAAGCGATACAAAATACTTTATCGTCGACGCAAGCGGAATAAGCAGTATAGACTCTACCGCAGCACAAGCATTAGACAGTATGTACAGAGATCTGTCTGAGAAGGGTATAAAATTCTTTTTGGTAGAACATATTGCAAAGGTAAACGAAGAAATAAGAAACTACGGTTTCGGGCATATTATCGAGAGCGGCGGTGTTCGCATAACCATTACAGACGCTCTGAGCGCAGTTGGACTTAACAGACCTTTTCCATTATGCAACAAATATAATAATTCCGAGGTAAATGAAGATACGGCGATTATACAGGAATTTGAATGGGCATTCGGCAAAGACGCTCGTCACTACATCGACATTTATACGGAAAAGATACTGCGAAACGCAAAAGCAATTAATCCGAAAGCAGGTAATGCAGATGAAGATTTTGCCCATTTATGGGACGGCATATCTCCTATCAGCGATCATATCCTGCTTGATTACATAGAGGGCAAAACTCACGAGTTATCAGAGAAGTATGAAATAGACGAAAATATTATACGTCTTATTCTCAAGAAACACCGCAGTGATCTTGTAGAGAGTGGATACAAAGAAAACGCTAATTGATCTTATACGTTTTAATGAAATTCTTTGGTTCAATTCCTCGTTTTATACATTCAAGAAATATCTTTGCACAAGCTATGCTGTCACTGTCTGCTTTGTGATGATCCAATTCAATATTCAGGTAATCGCAAAGAATATTCAGCTTATGATTTTCAAGCGTTGGAAAGCATTTTTTGCTCATACGAACAGTACAGGCGTAATCAAAATCTGATATATCTTTAATGTTATATGCATTTATACATTTTGCGAGTACACCCATATCAAATGTGGCATTGTGGGCTATCAGAATTCCATTTTTAAAAATAGGCTCAAGCTCTTTCCACACTGCCTTGAAATTTGGAGAATTTTTTACCTTTTCTTTGTTGATCCCTGTAAGCTCGATATTGAATGAAGAAAAATATGTTTCGGGGTTTACAAGAGATGAATATGTATCAACTATTTTTCCGTTTTCTATAATTGCCGCTCCTATTGAGCTTATACGATCGTTTCTGGCGTTTGGTGTTTCTACATCAAACGCTATATATCTTTTCATTTAAGATTCCTCTTTTCTTTGTTTTCAGATAGTATAGTCATTATACTTGCTTCGGCAGTTCTAACCTCTGACAGAAACGTCTGTGAAGGTACTCTCAATGCACCGCTTCCAAGTATTATCAGCTGTTCCATACCGTCTGATGTGACTACTCTTACCCTATTGTTCTTTGCGAGCTTATAAGCGGCTTTTTCAATGTATGTATCTGCTGTTTCGGCTTCTTTTGTATACACTATCGTTATTCCGCCTATACGTTCTGTTTCGCCCTTGCCGCCCTTGACCTTATATGCGTCAAACACAAGTATGAGTCTGCACCCCTTATACCCCTGATAATTGCAAAGTATGTCAATAAGTCTGTCTCTTGCGGAAGAAATATCTGCTCTGGCAAGACTTTTCAACTCTTCCCAAGAAAAGATCACGTTGTAGCCGTCTACAAGAAGATAGTCGTTACCGTCAAAGCCCGATTTTCCCGGACGCTTGTATTTCTCGAAATTTTCCGACTGATACTTCTTTGCGGAAACAGCGGTATTTTTCGGTTTTACAGCACCGTATGTTCTCTCGAATATTTGCATTAATTCTTTATCTGAAGCTTGCGGTCGGCTTTTGTATTCGGACTCAATATTATCCTCTGCAACTTCATCGCCGTTTTCTTTCAGTACATAGTCAAGGTGCATATACTTCTCGGTTTCCTGCCAATTTACGGTAAACCCTGCACCGTGAGAACAAAACACCGAGTCGGCAGTGTTTTCTATATCGCTGTCGGGATCATAACCGATATTCTCTATAACTTCGTCTGAATTATGACAAGGCTCATAACCGTTGAGTATGCACATAAGTCTGCCCTTGCCCTTGGTATACTTCAACACCTCACTGTGATAATTCCTCATACAATAAACAGGAGCTTTTCCTGTCAATACGGAAATATCACCTTTAATTACAGGGGGCTCAAAGCTTCCGTACATCTTCTGAATATCAGACATTGCTCTTCCTGTATTTTCCGAGGGTACTTCAAGGGTAAACTCATACACCGGCTCTAACAGAACGCTTTCAGCTTTTCTCAATCCGTGACGAACTGCACGATATACCGCCTGTCTGAAATCTCCTCCTTCGGTGTGCTTTAAGTGAGCTTTTCCCGTAAGGAGCGTTATTTCTATATCGGTAACCGGCGAACCTGTCAATACGCCCTTATGCGTTCTCTCGCTGATGTTTGTAAGAATAAGCCTTTGCCAGTTTCTGTTTAGAACATCTTCACTGCAAATGGAATTTATTATAATTCCACTATCTTTTTTACCCGGTTTAAGCCTTAAATGCACCTCGGCATAATGACGGAGCGGCTCAAAATGACCTACTCCCTCTACTGTTGAAGCGATCGTTTCTTTATATATAATATTGCCTTGTCCGAAAGCAACTGAAATTCCGAACTTATCTTTAATAAGTGCTTTCAAGACTTCAAGCTGTATTTCTCCCATTAGCTGAATCTGTATCTCTCCTAAGGTATCGTTCCACAATACATTTAACATAGGGTCTTGATGTTCGAGTATTCTGAGCTTATCGAGCAGCTTATGAGAATCCACTCCCTGAGGCGGTATGATCCGATATGTCAAAACAGGCGATAATACAGGCAAAGACGAGTCGTTTTCAATTCCAAGACCCTCTCCCGAACGTGCGCCCGTAATTCCTGTTACAGCACAGATAGTGCCTGCGTCTGCGGATTCCGTCCGGGTATACTTATTACCCGAATATATGCGTATCTGATTTACCTTTTCACCTTCAGGGCTGTTTTTGGTTTTAAGTATTTGCCGAACTTGCAGACTGCCGCCTGTTATCTTCATAAATGTTAAAGGGGCGTTTTGTTCGTCCTGCGATATTTTATAGACCTTTGCGCCGAACTCAGAGGGATAATCGGGCATTTTTGTATATTTACAGAGAATATTTACAAGTGTATCTATACCCTCAAATTTCAGTGCAGAACCAAAAACACAGGGAAATACTCCTCTTTTTGATATTTCTTCGGTGATAGTATTTGAACCCACTGTAAAATTTTCGTTATACTCTTCAAACAGATCATCACTGCACAAGGCTATATTTTCGAAGAAAATATAGCTGTTATCATTTGTAAAATCTACAATGTTGTCGCTTAAATTAAACTTTAAGCTGCCCAATACTGTATTGTTATCTTTATCTGTAAGATCCATTTTGTTTACGAACAGAAAACAAGGAATATTATACTTTTTCAATAATTTCCAAAGAGTGGAAGTATGACTTTGAACGCCTTCTGTTCCGCTTATTACAAGAACGGCATAATCAAGCACTTGAAGTGTTCGCTCGGTTTCGGCAGAAAAATCAATATGTCCCGGAGTATCGACAAGTGTTATTTCGGTATCATCATATTTTAAAACGGCTTGTTTTGAGAATATTGTTATGCCCCTTTTCCGTTCAAGCTCATAATTATCTAAAAAAGATGTTCCGTGATCTACTCTTCCAAGCTTGTTGATACTGCCGCTGCTGTATAATAATGCCTCTGATAATGTCGTTTTGCCTGAGTCAACGTGTGCAAGTATTCCTACCGATATTCTTTTCATTTTTAAATGCCCCTATCAAAGTAATAGAATTATTGTATCATAATATCGGGAATAATTCATTGATTTTTTATGAATACATAATACCGCTCTCAAATTAAAATCTTTAAGTCTTTTCGGTCTAATTTCCGCAATACATCGTCATCGACCTTGAAATACGACAGTATTCCTGCAGTCTCTTCCTCGTCTTGCGAAAATTATACTCGAAAATGCTTATAAAGCTTTTAATCTGAGATCAGTATAAAAACAGCTCCGTTTTTGAGGAACGGAGTTGTTTTGTTATAGCATATATTTATCAACTATATCGGCTATACCGTCATTCTCGCTGCTGCCTGCAATAACATCAGCTATAGATTTTACCTCTTCTTCACCATTTTCCATACATACTCCCAGACCTGCATATTTTATCATACTTATATCATTAAAGCTGTCGCCGCATGCAATTATATGTTCTCTGTTAAATCCTGCATGTTTTGCAAGAAATGAAAGTCCGAAGCCTTTATTGATACCGTATGGCATTAACTCCAGAAAAAAAGGACAGCTTTTAAAAACATCAAGAACGCCTTTGTATTTTTCCTCAATTATCCTTTTATAGCGATCAATAAGGCTCGGCTCCCCGGTAAGCAGTATTTTGTTAATATCGAATGATACATAGTCGATAAATTTATTGACTATTTTATAAGGCAACCCGATAATATCAACTTCTATTTGTGAATACTCATTAAATTTATCGTTTAATACTATCGTATTATTTTCATATGTTATTACAGTAATGTCATCACCTGACACACAATCACAAACTTGATTGAGATATTCTCTCGGAAAATAAGCCTCAAATAATACCGTATTATCGTAAGCGTTTATTATTCTGCCGCCATTGAATGACATAATATATCCGCCGTACTTTGCAAGCTGCAATTCATCTGCATAACGCTGCATTGCGCTGTTATGCCTGCCCGAGGCAAGAATTACTTTCTTTCCTCTTTTCTGAGCTTCGATAAGAGCATTTCTTGTACGCTTGGTTATCTCTTTTTTGCTGTTGGTAAGAGTACCGTCAATATCGAGAGCAATTACGTCATAGCTCATATACATATGCTCCCTATATTACAGAACGCTTGCAAGGAATTGCTTTGCTTTATCTGTTTTAGGCGAGGTGAATATTTCCTGCGGAGTGCCTGTTTCGAGAATTTTTCCGTCTGCCATAAATATTACCCTGTCAGCAACTTCTCTTGCAAATCCCATTTCGTGTGTAACTACAACCATTGTCATGCCCTCTTTTGCAAGCGATTTCATAACATCAAGAACTTCGCCTACCATTTCAGGATCAAGTGCAGATGTAGGTTCATCAAAGAGCATTACATCAGGCTGCATGCACAACGCACGAACTATTGCTATTCTCTGCTTCTGACCGCCGCTTAGCTGTGACGGATATGCAGACGCTCTGTCTGCAAGTCCTACTTTATTTAATAGCTTCATAGCCCTTTCTTCAGCTTCTTCTTTTGAAAGCTTTAAAAGCTTAATGGGAGCTATTGTAATATTTCTTAATACTGTCATATGTGGGAACAAGTGAAAATGCTGAAACACCATTCCCATTTTTTGTCTGTGCTTATTAATATCAACAGACTTATCAAGCATATTGACACCCTCGAAAATTATTTCTCCGCCTGTAGGAGTTTCGAGAAGATTCAGAGACCGCAAAAATGTTGATTTGCCCGAACCCGATGGACCGATTATTACAACAACCTCGCCTTTGTTGATCTTTGTTGATACACCGTTAATTGCATGAAGGTCGCCGAAATGCTTTTCAAGGTTGTTAACTTCAATAAGACTTTCTTTATCAATGTTCACTGCTTCTCAGCTTCCTTTCAAGTATAGATACAAGTTTTGTTAAGATCATGACTATCACGAGATATATCAAAGCAACGGCAATAAGGGGCATAAAAGCGTCAAATGTTCTTCCTCTGATAATATCTCCGCCCTTTGTGAGGTCTTGAAGTGCAACGTAACCCGAAACAGATGTTTCTTTAAGCAATACAATAAACTCGTTGCACAGTGCCGGCAAAATGTTTTTAAACGCCTGCGGAAGTATTATATACCACATTGTCTGAGCATAGTTAAATCCAAGTGAGCGTCCTGCTTCAAATTGACCGTTGTCTATCGACATAATTCCGGCACGAACAATTTCTGCAACATATGCGCCCGAGTTTATACCAAAAGCGCATATCGCAACAATTATTTCATTGACACCGAGAGGCGCAAGTATAACAAAGTATGTAATAAGCAATTGTACTACAACAGGAGTTCCTCTGATTACCGTAAGATAGATCTGACAGATAACATTCAGCACTTTAAGCTTTCCTGTTTTATCGTGAGTGGAGCGTATAGCTGCAACTAAAAAGCCTAAAATTATGCCTATTACCACTGCACCGAGAGTTATTTTAAGCGTTACGCCCAAACCGTTCCACAAATACTTCCAACGGTTGTCTGTAATAAAGTCGTTTATAAATCTGCCTTTGTATTTCTCTAACCACTCCGAAAAATCAGCGGAGAGAATAGGTATGTACATCGTTTTACCTCCTCATACTGATCTCTGATTAAAAGTATGATGAATTTAATTCGAGAGCAGTATCATATTATATTAGAAAAACAGCCGATCAAAACCAATACTGTATCATAATTTAAAATCACCGGTCAAGCATGATAGTTAACCGGTGATCTTAATGATTTAATCAGCCTTATTATTATTCTTCGGGAATATATTTTTTGATAATTGAATCGAGTGTTCCGTCTGCTTTCAATTCACCCAAAGCCTTGTTGATCTTCTCTTTAAGCTCTGTATTCTCTTTGCTTATTGCAATAGCATACTCTTCATCGGCATAGCTTGTTTCGAGAATTGCCAATCCATCATTAGCTGCTACATAAGATTTTGCAGGCTCGTTGTCAATAATAACTGCATCAATGATACCTGCTGCAAGTGCTGCAACTGCATCGTTGCCCTTGCTGTATCTCTTGATGTTCTCCTCGCCAAAATCTTCTGAAGCGTAAATATCGCCTGTTGTATTTTCCTGCACACCGATCTTCTTGCCTGTGAGATCGTCAACAGACTGAATTTCACTGCCCTCTTTTACGATAACTACCTGTACAGCAGTTGCGTATGTGTCGGAGAAATCGACTGTAACAAGACGATCTTCTGTAACAGTCATACCTGCCATACCCATATCAACAGAACCTGTCTGCACTGCACCAATGATAGAACCGAACTCCATGTCTTTGATCTCAAGCTCCATACCAAGCTTATCTGCAATAAGTGCTGCAACCTCGGCATCGATACCTACAATGGTCTCGTTCTCGTAATACTCATACGGTGGGAAAGATGCATTTGTTGCCATTACAAGCTTGCCGTTAGTCGGCTTTGCTTCGGCTGCATCGGAGGTAGCTTTCTTACTCTCCTGTGAACCTGTTGCACTTGATGAAGTGTTGTTCGTTGTTGTTCCACATGCTGCAAAAGCTATGCAAAGCACAACTGCAAGAACAAGTGCGATCACTCTTTTAACTGCTTTCATAATTCTTTTATCCTCCTAAATCTTTTTGTATCTATTTTCAGATAGAATACAATTGCACCCGATAATACTAACATAATTTATTATTAATAGTCAATAATTTTTGCAACAATGTTACCTTTTGTGTTAATTCTTATAAATTATAATAGTTCCAAACAGGTTTCTTTGAATGTTTTTATTATAAACTCAACCTCTTCATCTGTAAGCAGCGAATAAAGAGGAAGAGATACTTCGTTTTTATACATATTATATGCTTCGGGGTAATCTTTAATATCAAACCCTAACTGCTTATATGCAGTATGCATCGGCAACGGCTTATAGTGTACGTTTGTAGCAACACCCTTTTCAAGCATTCTGTCCATAAATCGGTTGCGGAAGTTTTCATCCTTTTCTGTAAAGCGCACCATGTACAAATGCATACTTGATCCTAAGCTTGTAAAGTGGTCTATCGATTCAACTCCGTTTATTTCCGAAAAAGCTTTATCATACCTTTTAACTATACTTCTTCTCTTTGATAGTATTTCGTCTGTTCTGGAAAGCTGAACCAAACCTATTGAGGCTAATATATCAGTCATATTGTGCTTATACCCTGTATAAACAATGTCATACTCCCAGAATGGTTTTTCTCCCTCGGGCTTAAAGGCTCTGTCTTGTCCATGACAGGCAAGAAGTGCAAGCTGTTTTTTCAAAGCTTTTCCGTCTATTCCCTCTATTGGTTTAAAGGCAAGAATACCGCCTTCGGCAGTGGTAAAGTTCTTTACTGCATGAAAGGAAAAGCTTGTAAAATCTGCAAGCTCACCTGAACGCTTTCCGTCAGCACGTTCTGCCATAAATGAATGTGCACCGTCTGCAACTATCGGTATTCTGCCGATAGCCTTTTGCAGATCGTTTTTCGGCTTAAAAACAGTTTTCTTGCTTTCAGATATTTCTAAAAGCTTGTCATAATCGCACAATACACCGCCCAGATCAACAGGTACTATCGCCTTTGTTTTTGATGTGACTGCTTTCTCTGCTGCCTCGTATGAGATATGGAACGT
Source organism: Clostridia bacterium (assembly GCA_017418905.1). Lineage (GTDB taxonomy): Bacteria > Bacillota > Clostridia > Oscillospirales > Acutalibacteraceae > RUG592. Next base: position 20,537 of record JAFOMO010000025.1, read on the forward strand.
ACCGGGTTCGACATCTACAATTACGGGTGTTGCTCCGACGTGTTTTATAACGCTTGCGGAGGCTGTGTATGTATAAGCAGGTACAATGACCTCGTCGCCCTCGCCTATACCGAGAAGTCTTAATGCCATTTCATGGCACGCTGTTGCGGAGTTCATACAAGCTGTATACGGAACATGACACAACTGCGCCGCTTTCTGTGACAGCTCTTCTGTTTTTGGTCCTGTGGTTATCCAGGACGACTTCATTGTTTCAACTACTGCGTCTATTTCTGCCTGACCTATGTCCGGCGGTGAAAACGGTATTTTCATTATATAATATCTCCCTTATTTTGAATTAAGCATTTCTTCTGCGTGCTGTAATGACAACTCAGACGGATTATTTCCGTCAATTATTCTTGATAACTCGTATTTTCTTTCTTCTAAGTCTAACTTTTTAACGGTAGTATAAGTTCTTCCATCGGAAACATTCTTGCTGATAAACAAATGAAGATCTGCAAGCGCCGCAATCTGCGCCTGGTGAGTTATACACAACACCTGATGCGTTTTTGAAAGCTGCTGAAGCTTTCTGCCAACCTTTGACGCTGCTGAACCGCTGATTCCTGTGTCTATTTCGTCAAAGATAAGAGTTGAGATTTCATCCTTTTCGGCAACGATTGTTTTTATTGCAAGCATTATTCTTGATAGCTCTCCTCCCGAAGCAATTTTTGACAAAGGCTTTGGCTCTTCTCCGGGATTTGCGGATATTAATATCTCCAGTCTGTCACAGCCTGTTGAAGAATAGTCGCATTTTGTAATATCAGGCACCATTATCATATTTGGCATATCAAGAAAACGCATTTCCTGCATTACTGCGGTGCAAAATTCATTCGCTGTTTTTGTTCTCTGTTCTGTGAGAAGCTTCGCTGCGCCAATCATTTCTTTTTTTGCAGCTTCAAATTTCTGTTCAAGCTTTTCTTTGTTTTCGTCAAACTGAATAAGCTCGTCAAGCTCGTTTTGCGATCTCTCGCAATACTCCAGAATCTCTGAAATAGTATCTCCGTACTTTCTCGACAGAGTTCTTATAAGGTCATAACGATCTTCTACTTCATTGAGTTCGTTAGGGTCTGCGTCTATCTCGTCTAACAAATTGCTTATCTCGTATTGACAATCCTTTAATTCTTCATAAGACGACTGTATTCTTTGTGAAAGCTCGTCTATTGCAGGGTACAATGACGATATTTCAGACAATGAATTGCTTACATTATCCACAGCGGAAACTGCGCCCTCTTCGTCCTCGCCTGCAAGCAAAGCATACGCATAAGAAAGCCCCATTCGTATTTTTTCACTGTTTGCGAGAAAACGTCTTCTTTCTTCCAGCTCTTCAAGTTCTCCGTCTTGCAGCTCTGCGTCCTCGATCTCTTGTATCTGATACTGCAAAAGGTCTATTCTGCGTTCTCGCTCCTGAATATTATCCTGCATATCGTTGAGCTTTTTACGAATACCGCTGAATACTTCATACTTCTGCTTATAATCATTATATATATCATCGTATTCGCCTACTGCGTCTATATAGCTCAAATGGCTGTCGGCAGTCATAAAATCATAGCCTTCGTTCTGACCGTAAATATTTATCAGCGCAGGACCTATTTTTTTCAGATTAGAAAGCGGAGTTGGACGGCCGTTTATTTTACAGATGTTTTTTCCTGCAGCTGTGATCTGTCTTTGAAGAATAAACATATCGTCATCGCACTCACAGCCCATTTCATCAAATAACTCTAATGCACTTTTTGATACATCTGAAAATGTTGCTATTATCATTGCCGAGTCACAGCCTGAACGAATCAGCTCTCTTGAAATTCTCTGACCCATAATAGCGTTTATAGAGTCAATTATTATCGACTTACCTGCGCCCGTTTCACCAGTCAGAATATTGAAGGATTCGTCAAAATCTATGCTTGCCTTTTCTATTACAGCAACATTTTCTATATATATATTCAATAACATTATATCACCTTATTTATCGTAGATCGAATTTAATCGAAGTTTTGAACAAATGCTTTTTGCTGTCTCAATAGAATCGGCGGCAAGAAAAATAGTATCGTCTCCGGCGATCGAACCCAAAACGCCTCTCAGTCCCACTGCATCTACGGTAGTACAAACCGCCTGAGCCATTCCCGATTCTGTTTTTATTACTACAAGGTTTTGAGCGCAGTCAACGGAAATAACGGACGATGAAAAAAGCGACTCAAAATTCGCCATAACATCTGTATGCTTTTCTTCTGAAGCTGCATAACAATACTTACCTGAATTTGTAAGCCTTTTAATAAGCTTGAGTTCTTTGACATCACGAGATACCGTTGCCTGAGTTACGTTAAAACCGTCTGCTCTAAGCTCTGAAAGAAGTTCGTCTTGTGTGCTTATTTCTTTTGATTGTATAAGCTCGATAATTCTTGAATGTCTGCCCTTTTTCAATTTATGTTCTCCTTTCGGTGAGCTTGTCGTTTAATATTCGATAAAAATTCTTATTGTTTAGCTTGATAAAGTCTGCCGTAAGCTTTGAGCGTTTTACTGTAATGCTGTCGCTTTTGTCTATCTTGAAAGACTGTATTCCGTCAACAGTCACAAAGATGTCTGCGTCACACCTTTCATTCGGCATCACAGATACTTGTGAATCATCAGAAAACAGTACCGAACGAGTAAACAGAGAATGAGGACAGACAGGAGTCAGCAAGATACACTTCATATGCGGTTCTATAACAGGACCTCCAGCAGACAAGGAATAGGCGGTTGACCCTGTGGGCGTTGAAAGAATTAGTCCGTCTGATCGGTATGAGTTGATAAACTCGCCGTTATACTTTACGTCCAATTCTACCATTCGTGACAGAGAACCTCTCGAAACGGTAACATCATTGAGCGCATAAAGAGTGTTGGCTCTGTTTTTACTGAAAACGGATACTTCGAGCATCATTCTCTCGTCAATAGAATATGTTCTGTCAAAAAGCTTTGACAACAGAGGAATATCGGCAGGCTCTAAGTTTGCAACAAAACCCACCCTGCCGCAGTTTACTCCGAGTATAGGCTTATTTAGTGTGGCTGCGTGCTTTGCTATGTGTATAATAGTTCCGTCGCCGCCGATAGCTATTACTATATCAGATTTTTCTATGGCTGCAAGGTGTGTTGCATAATACGATATATTATTACCCTTTATCGTATTTTCAAACACCCTCGGTACAGAAAAACTGATATTATACCTTTTCAAAAATGAAATAATATCTTTTGCTGTGTTTATTGCCTCCGTCTTGTCATGGTTAGGCATAATTGCAATTCTCATTGTCTGCTCTCCAAATTATTTATCAAGAGTTTCATGTGAACGGCGTACAACCTCTTCTGCATTAACACTGACCGATTGTTCGGTATCATCATAATTTCCCAAAAACAAAAGATACTCTATATTCCCTTCGGGTCCCTTAACAGGTGAAAAATCAAGTCCTAAAACAGAGTAACCGGTATCTTTTGCAAAAGATACTATCTTTTCAATAACCTGTGTATGTATTTTGGGATCTCTGACAACACCGTTTTTGCCTACGTTGCCTTTTCCTGCTTCAAATTGAGGCTTTATCAGACAAACAGCTTTTCCTCCCTGCTTGACAAATTTCTTTGCAACCGGCAGAATAAGCTTCAATGAGATAAATGATACATCTACACTGAAAAAATCAATGGGTTCTGTTATCTGTTCGGAGGTCACATATCTGAAATTTGTGCGTTCAAGATTTACAACTCGCTCATCACTTCGCAGCTTCCACGCAAGCTGACCGTATCCTACATCGATCGCAAAAACCTTTTTTGCTCCATGTTGAAGCATACAATCGGTAAAACCGCCGTGTGAAGCCCCTATATCCATAGCGGTAACACCACTCAGTTCTAAATCGAATACCTCTACTGCCTTTTCAAGCTTTAAGCCGCCTCGGCTGACATATTTTAAGGTATTGCCTCTCACTTCAATTTTTGCAGTTTCCGGATAGCAGGTTCCAGGTTTATCGGATTTCTGATTATCAACATACACTATACCCGACATAATTATTGCCTTTGCCTTTTCTCTGCTCTCTGCAAGCCCTTTTTCAAAAAGCAAAATATCGAGTCTTTTTTTTTCTGCCAAAAAATCACCTTAGTTCCATGTTAGTTTATTTACTATTCCGTCACAGTCAAGTCCCAGATCCGACAACGCCTGCTGTACGGTTGACTGCGGTACAAACTTATCATCTATTGCAGTCAAAGAAAAATCTCCCTTATACCCATATTCACCCAGCATACAGCAAAAGCTCTCTCCTATTCCCCCGCACTTTATACCTTCTTCAAAGAAATATACCTTTTTGAACTCTGCAGCGAGTAATACAGCCTCACGGCTTATGGGCTTTATTCGTTCTAATTTTATTATTGTAATATCTTTATTATTTTTATCTTTTAAAACTTCTTTAGCTTTGCAGGCATTTGCAAATATTCTGCCGTAAGTTACAACTACGGCATCTTTTCCGCTGCCGTAAACAGTGTATTCTTCTCCGGAAATGTAATCATCAGGCTTATAGGGTTCGCCGCCCCGAGGGTATCTTACGGCAGTAATACCGTCATACTTATATATAGCCTTATGAAGATCACGTTCAAGCTCATCAAAATAACAAGGGGAATATACAGTCGCTCCGGGAACAGAATTGAGCATTGCTGTATCGAATACACCCTGATGTGTTTCGCCGTCCTCTCCCACAATGCCTGCACGATCAATAGCAAGAATCACATGAACATCTTGTGCGGCAACATCATGTATGATCTGATCGTATGATCTTTGCAGGAAAGAGGAATATACAGCAAACACAGGTATCATACCCTCTGTTGCCATTCCGGCGGCAAATGTAACTGCATGTTCTTCAGCAATACCAACGTCGAAGAATCTTTCTTTATATTTATTTGAAAACGTCACAAGACCTGTTCCAAGTTTCATAGCGGCAGAAATTGCGCAAATGCGGCTGTCACGTTGAGCCATATCGCACATTGCATTTCCGAAATATGCTGAAAAACCGTCTTTGGAGCTTAACGGTTCTCCGGTATCTATATCAAATTGCCCTATTCCGTGAAATGCTGTCGGTTCTTCTTCTGCGTAAGAGTAGCCCTTGCCTTTTTTGGTCATTACATGAATAAGTACACCTTGATTTACATTTTTTGAAGCATTTAGAGCATCTATAAGCTTACCTATATCATGACCGTCCACGGGACCGTAATATACAAAACCAAGATCTTCAAAAATCGTATTCCTGTAAACTGAAACACGAAGCTTAGATTTTGAATGAAGCATCATTTTTCTGATAGGGTTGCCTATTACGGGCGTATGAATAAGAATTTTTTCAACTATCTTTTTTGTTCTGATGTAGGCCGGTCTTATTCTGATATGAGTAAGGTATCTTGCAATTGATCCCACATTACGAGAGATCGACATTTTGTTGTCATTCAGTATAACAGTAAAATTCTTCGGTGAACGTCCTGCATTATTCAAGCCTTCAAAAGCCAGACCGCCTGTTAATGCGCCGTCACCTATTACGGCAATAGTTCTGCCCTTTTCGCCTTTTACTGCACGGGCACGGGCGATTCCGTAAGCGGCAGAAATAGATGTGCTGCTGTGTCCGACATTAAAAGCGTCATATTCGCTTTCACTGCGTTTTGGAAAACCCGACAAGCCGCCCTTTGTTCTTATAGTTGAAAGCTTATCTTTTCTGCCTGTGAGTATTTTATGAGTGTAGGACTGATGACCTACGTCCCACACAATTTTATCGGTCGGCGTATCATACACATAGTGCATTGCAACAGTCAACTCAACAGTTCCTAAATTAGGAGATAAATGACCGCCGTTATTTGCAACGGTTTTTATTATCAGATCTCTGATCTCGGAACACAGTATATTCAACTCATCTATTGATAGCTTTTTCAAGTCTGCGGGTGAATTGATCTTATCAAGATATTCATATATTGAATCACTCAAAATATGTCATTCCTTTTCAGTAAACACGTTTAGCCAGATCTAAAGCCAATGATCTTAAAAAATCCGCACTGCCGTCAAATACGTTTAATTCAATTATAGCATTTTTTGTCAGATCATTTACTATTTCACGGCTTTTCTCCAGTCCCAACACAGTAACATAGTTGACCTTTTCGTTTTCTTTATCGCTTCCGACAGGCTTTCCAAGCACCTCTGGTGTTGATGTAACATCCAATATATCGTCAACTATCTGAAATGCCAAACCGATATTCTCTGCATATTTCTCGGCGGCTTTTATTTTTTCATCATCTGCATTCGCCAAAATACAGCCCATAACACAGGCGGCTTTTATCAAAGCACCTGTTTTCTTAGAATACATCAAAGTGAGCGTATCGAGTGAGGGAGATTTTCCCTCGGTTTCAAGGTCTATTACCTGTCCGCCTGCCATTCCGACAGCACCGCTGCACTTTGCAAGAACTCCTGCGGCTTTGGCACCGTTTAACCCTGTTTTTTCGAGTGCTTTGCTGCTGAGCATAACCTCAAAAGCCAAAGTCTGCAAAGCGTCCCCTGCAAGCAGGGCAATATCTTCTCCGTATACTATATGATTTGACGGTCTGCCTCTTCTCAGATCGTCATCATCCATACAAGGAAGATCGTCATGGATAAGCGAATATGCGTGTATCATCTCAACTGCGCAGGCATAAGGCATTGCTGCTTCTGTGTCACCGCCGCAAAGCTCGCAGAAAGACAATAGAAGCGTCGGGCGCAGCCTTTTTCCTTTTGCCAGCAGACTGTATTCCATAGAGCGAATGAGGTTCTTTTCTTCACATTCCGCTGACGGTAAAAGGGTAGGCAGATAATTATCTATTCTTTCAATAAAATCATTCTTCATTGCTGTCACCGATATTTTCCAAAGAGATCTGAGAGAATTTCAACTGAGCTTCTTTTAGCTTTTCATAACAAAAAGCCGTAAGCTTTGCTCCCTCTTGATAAAGGTCTATCGTCTGCTGTAAAGTTATATCTTTATCTTCGATCTTTGAGGCGATCTCTTCAAGTCTTTTTTTTGCTTCTTCATAAGTATTATATTCATTCATAATTATTATTCTCCATGTATTATACTTTTAGCTGTACATAATACAGCACCGTCGGAAAGCTGTACCGTTATCTCATCATCAACATTTATCTGATTCACCGATCTGAGCGTATAGCCGTCAATTGACGCAACACAGTATCCTCTCAAAAGCAGGTCTAACGGGTTTAAAGCGTTGATCCTGTTTGCAGAGGCTGTTATTTCCGATCTTTCAATATTGAGCTTGTTTTTTGTTTTGTTTTCAATTTCTCTTATTAAGCGGCTGATCTCCGTTTTTTCAGACTCAAAATATCTGTCTGGCTTTTTTGCAGAAATTTTCTCGTAAGAAAATCTGTCGAGCCACTGATATTCATCCTCGATCTTTGTTTTTGTTTTATACTGCAAATATGCGCAGATACCAAAGACTTTATCAAGAAGCTCTGTTCTGTCGGGTACAGCCAACTCTGCCGCCGCAGACGGTGTAGGAGCACGCATATCCGATACAAAATCACACAAAGTATAGTCTGTTTCGTGACCTACCGCAGATATTACGGGAATATGAGAATTATATATCGCTCTGACAAGTCCCTCGTCATTAAAGCAGTTTAAGTCTTCAAAAGAGCCGCCGCCTCTGCCGATTATGAGTACATCAACATTATCAAGCTTATTAAACAAATCAACTGCCGCTGTCAACTGCGGAGGAGCTGTACTTCCCTGTACTGCCACAGGGCACAAAACTATCTCTGCAAGAGGATACCTGCGTGATACAACATTGCGTATATCTTGTATTACCGCACCTGTGGCAGATGTGATAACACCTATTCTTTTTGGAATTTCGGGAATGTCTTTCTTATGTGCAGGATCAAACAATCCCTCTTTTGCAAGCCTTTCTTTTAACTGCTCGTAAGCAAGAGCCAGAGAACCTATGCCGTCGGGCTGCATACTGTAAGTGATTATCTGAAACTGTCCTGCAGCAGAATATACGGTAGCTGAACCGCTTAATATGACTTTCATGCCGTCTTGCGGTACAAACCGAAGCTGTGAAGCATAACCCGAAAACATCACGCACTTCACAAGACATGAATTATCTTTCAAAGAGAAATACAAATGTCCCGATCTTGCGTTGTTATAAAAATTTGATAGTTCTCCTGTAACATAAATATTTTTTAAGGTATCGTCATCTTCTACCATTGATTTTGTATAAGTCATAAGCTGAGATACTGTTAATACAGAAATACTCATAAATGCACCTCTTTATTGTATAAAAGCGAAGCCAGCACAGATGTACCGCAGGCATTATCTGATGAATATTCGGGCTGTGCGAAAATACAGTCGAATTTTTTTGAAAGATCTTCTCTGATAATACTGTTTGACATAACTCCGCCTGCAAACAGTATAGGCATTTGTCCGTACTGTTCCAAGACTGCACTGCACATCTGCTCAATTGTTTTGCTCAAAAACTTCAGACAAGTCAAAGCAACAAGCTCTTTGCTTTCGCCCTTGTCAAGTATATTTCTGCAAATATTCTCAATGCCCGACAAACAACAGTCACTGCCCTTTAAGCACGTCTTTACCTTTACGATCTGAGTACAGCTCAAAGCAAGCTTTTCAAGCTCTCTGCCGCATGGAAATGACAGCCCCAAAGCAACACCCACACGATCGACAGCCTGCCCTGCGTGAAGGTCAAGCGATCTTGCAGCTAATTGTGTACAAAAAATTTTGTCTTTATCGGGTGTTACGATAACAGCCTCGGTCGTACCGCCCGAAACGTGAAATGCTATAAATTTTCTGTTATACAAATACTGCGTACCCGAGGAATATATCGCCGCTGCAATATGACCCTGCTGATGAGAAAAATTATATACGGGTACAGACAACACAGATCCTATAATATTTGCCGTATTCACTCCTACCGAAAAGCAAGGCATATATGAACCGTCTTTATCTATGGGGCGTGACGAAACGCCGACAGCTTTAATTATCGGTTTATACCCCACATCAAAAAACAGGCTTGATATTACCTTATGAAGCTGCCGGGTATGGTGAAACACAGCGTCACTCTGACGTAATCCACATTGACCATCAGGTACTGGTAAAAGCTTGCGCTGTCCTGTTACCTTGTGAGTATCTAAATCGTAAATTGCGGCAGAAGTGGTATAGTTGCTCGTATCTATTCCAAGAACAACATTATGCTCTTTCATTGTCAGATACCGCCGTTTCTTGACATTGCGCCGAGTACACCGTTTATGAATGCAGCGTCCTGTTCGGTCGAGTATTTCTTTGCTATTTCAACAGACTCGTTGATAACTATGCTTGCAGGTGTTTTTACAGCTTTGACCTCTGCAACAGCGCACCTTAATATACTGCGTGTTGTTCGGGAAAGTCTGTTCAATGTCCACTTTTTTAAATTTGATTCGATAAGCGAGTCTATCTCTGATTTGTTTTGCTCAAAACAGTGAAGAATATTCATCATAAACTCGTCAGTTTCTATAAGACGAGATTCAACAGCCTTATCAAGTATTGTATCTATTGATTCATCACTAAAGGTCATCTCAAACAAAACAGCAAAACACTGCTCTCTCTTTTCTCTTCTGTCACGAACAAATGCCTGCTTTTCTTCTTTTGTCTTTTTCTTATCCATATCTTCATACCTCTGTTTTGTTCTTTTAATAACGCTATAAATATCCATTATGTTCTAATTATATCACACAATATAAAATAAAACAATAGAAAGAATTGTCGAAAATATTACAGTTTATCAAATAAGAGAAAATATATTAAGAAAAGCTGCCGCAAAACTGCAGCAGCTCCCGAATAAATACTACTATTTTGATAGATCAAGTTCAATTACAAACGTACTGCCCTTTCCCTCAGTGCTATTGGCATAACAATTTCCGCCATGCATTTCGGCAGTCTGCTTAACTATCGCAAGACCAAGACCTGATACGCCCTTTCCTTTTCTTTGACGGAAAGTATAGTATCTGTCCCAGATATGTTCTATCTCCGATTGCGGTATTCCGCTGCCGTAATCGGTCACTTCGATTTTTGCTGTCGTTTTATCTGCGGTAAGCTTTACAGTTACTGTTCGACTTTTGTCGGTATAGCGAAAAGCATTATCTATCAGATTATACACGGCACGTTCAAGCCGTCCCGAAATACCGTCAACGAAAACGGAATCTTGAATTTCTGTTTCGATATTCTCCTCTTTTCCTTTATAAAGTTCTTCAAAGCTTTTGCAAACCTTTTTAACGAGTGCGCTAAGATCAACTTTGACAAGTTCACAAGGAACATCACCCGTTTTAAGTTCGGAATACTCCAGTATCTCGTTTACAAGAGAAGTTAGTCTGTCTGTTTCTCTTATTATTACAGCTACATCGGCTCTGCACTGTTCTTCATCGTCCCAAGATGTATCTGCGATTATTTCTGCATAGCCTTTTATCATTGTAAGAGGTGTTCTGAGATCGTGAGATACATTGGCAAGAAGTTCTGTCTGGAATGTCCGTGTTTCTATAAGCTTTTCCGATGTACTGTCAAGCTTTCGGCTCAGGTCATCCAACTCGGAGCAAAAGCCCTCTTCAAATTTTTCGGGGTAGTCGGGTTCTCCCAAACGGTTTGCTTTCTCTGATAACTGTGCAACGGGTTTTCCAAAGCTTCTGGCAATAAACCACGCAAAAACAAAACCTACTATAAGTGATAACAGTGTAACCCAGACGAGCTGAAATCTTATTATTGTTACGGCAGAACCGACAGGATCGAGAGTTGTACTTACATAAAGAATAGCCTTCTCCTCTGTATCGTAATAATCTATATATGTACCGTAAACGTAAATATTATCTTTACTGTACTCGATCGTATCTGAGCCGCTGTTAGTGAGCTTTTCAAGAAAATCTCCATAACCCTCGGGCAAATTGCGAAAGCTTGCGCCGTGTTTAAACCTCATTCCGTATCCGGGCGGCTCTCCACTTTCCGGATGTTCGTCATTCGGTTCACCAAGATTTCTGTTCTTCTGTCCTGCGCCTTTGAACTCATCGGAAAAATACAAAACCTTTCCCTCTTCATCTGTAATAAACACAAGCACAGAATCATCCCACGATACGGAATCTATTATGCTTGTAACATCTTCGCAGTCGCTTTGAGCACTTATTTTTTCTGCGGCTTTCTTTGTATTTTCTATGAGCATTCTGTTATAGAAGCTCTGTAAAAATACAGTTTGCAAAAGCCACAATACAGAAAAAATAACGGCGGCAAAAAGCATAAAGTATATAAGCAGTTTATTTTTAAAGGTCTTAGGTCTTTTCTTCAAATTTATACCCCACCCCTCTTATAGTTTGAACAGTGTCACGGTATTTTCCGAGCTTGTTTCGCAAAAGCTTGATCTGCCAATCAACCGTTCTGTCATCCCCAAAATAATCATACCCCCAAACGGCATTGAGTATTTTATCTCTTGTCAAAACTATTCCTTTGTTTTCTGTCAAATACAAAAGTATCGCATATTCCTTTGCGGTAAGGTCTGTTTTTTCTCCGTCGATATAAACATTATGACCTAGAGTATCTATCTCTATTCCACCAACCTTAATATGGCTGTTCTCTTCAGGCTTCTGAACAGTGTGACGGCTTATTATTACTTTGATTCTTGCCATTAACTCTTTAGGAGAAAACGGTTTTGTCACATAGTCGTCAACTCCTACCTCAAAACCGAATAGCTTGTCATATTCAGTTCCCCTTGCGGAGAGCATTAATACCGGAATATCTTTAAATTCACGTATTTTTTTGCAGGCTGTAAACCCGTCTGTATCGGGCATCATAACATCCATTACGATAATGTCAAAATCATTGTTTTTGCAAAGCTCTATTGCCTGACTGCCGTCATCTGCGCTGACTGTTTCATAGCCCTCACGTTCCGCATAACGCTTGATTAGCTGTATAATGTCGGGTTCATCATCAACGATAAGTATTCTATACATAAGTTTTATCTCCTCTTTTTTTATTATACCTATTATACACCAAAACAAAAATTATGTATAGACAATTTTTCAAAGTAGAATTATTTTAAAAAAGTGGAAAGTGGAATTCTTCTTACTTAATCTATACGCAATTACAGACCGCACATATAGGCACGATCTGTAATTGTTATTCCTTGAATAATGTTAGTCGATGTATCTTACTGAACAGGACTTACTGTCGACTTTGAAGAATTGTTCTTCTCGGTATCTGTCGTAGTTTTTGAAGAATTATTCTTCTCTGTATCGCTTGATGTGCTATTGCTTTCGCTGTCTGTCTTTTTCTTCTTGCGTCTGTGCTTTCTCTTAAATGTACTGCCGTTTTCATCGGTTTTCGGTCTTTGCTTTTTACCGTCCGGAGAAACCGAAGAATCATCTGTACTCTCTGCTGTGCGAGAATGTCTGCCTGTATGCTCTGAGTCGTTGTTGTCACTGTCTGTGCTTTTCTTTTCTGTGTCGCTGCTTTTTGCGGAAGATGATGTACTGCCTGACGTTGTGTTATCTGCCGCATAAGCTGTCACTGTGCCTGCCGCTGTAAGCAATAACATCATTGCGCACACTGCAGCAAGAATCTTTTTACTCTTCATTTTTACCATTCCTTTTTCATATTTTTATCGGGTGTGTGTTAACTTTATTGTCAACACACACCGTTTTTAACAAATTAGAAATTAAAGGCTGCACCGGGTCTGTTGCCAAATCCGCCGGGACCTCCGCCGAAGCCACCGCCCATTCCGCCGGGACCTCCGCCGCCCATCATTGACTGCGGAATAGAATCTACCTGTTCACCGTTAATGATGATCGTACCGCCCGTGTATGTTGCTGTGCCGTCACAATCGAATGATTCAGATGGAGCTTGTGCAGGGTACGTTATCGTAACAGTACCTCCGGAAACTACTATATTTCCGTTTGAGTCGATACAGTCAACATCACCGCCGCTCATAGTTATAGTTACGCTGCCGCCTGTGATCTCAACTGTGGGAGTACCGATAGACTTGCTCTTCTGTGAAGCATTTATACCATCGTCTGTTGCAGTAACACTTACAGTTCCATTGTTTATCTGAATATATGTGCTTTCAATACCCTCATTTGAGGTAATATTGATAATACCACCGTCTATCTGCGTATAGGTCGTACCTTGAATACCGTCCGAGCTTGCTTTGATGTTCAGAGTACCGCCCGTAATATAGATATATCCTTTTGTATCGTCGTCATCATTTTCACAATGCAATCCGTCCTTAGAGGAATTTATTGTAAATGTGCCGTCATATATTCTTATAGAGTCATTAGCCTCTATCGCATCGCTCGTACTTGTGATATTGTATGTGCCGCCTGTGATCTTCAGATCATCTTTGCACGAAATACCGTTGTCGGAAGAACTGATATTCAGTGTACCTAATCCGTTAAGTACAATATCATCTTTTGAAAAGATAACAGCATCTGTATTTGTATCACTGTCTGCTGTGAACGTGCCTGTAACTGTGAGGGTGTTTTCGCTCTCAGTCGTGGTGATAAAGCATTTATCGGCTGATACCACATATATAGCAGGCATGCTTTCATTTGTGATGGAAACACCGTCAAAAACAAGCTGAACCTTTTCTGTGCTTTCTGTATTTACCTTTATTGTACAGTTTTTAGCCGTACCGCTTATAATGTAAACACCCTCTTCGGTTATCTCTATCGTTTTGCCGTCTGATACAGTGAGGGCTTTTGCGTCTTTTGTATCTGCTGTCTGAGAAAGATCTCTCGAACTGAACATATCTGTTGTATCTATTACACCTGATGTATTAAGAGTTATCTCTGTTGACTTTTCGGAGCTTGTTTCTGTTTTTGTCTCTGTTTTGCTCTCGCTTTGCTTTGAAGCACTGTCTTTAGATGTTGTGTTCTCCGTGCTTGATGAAGAAGCGTTGCTGTTTGTCGTGTCGGCTGTGTTGGCTGTAATGCTTTCTGTATAGCTTTCTGATGATACCTTTGTACTGTTGTCGGTTACACTGCTTGTATCTTTTACGGCTGAACAGCCTGTAAGGAACGTACCTATTAGAATAGCTGATAATACCATTTTTATAGAAGTCTTTTTCATGATCATTACCTCGTTTCTTTGTTTCTTTATTTGTTGTCTGTATTATAGCCCTGCTTTTAGGAACTGTTTGGGAAGTAATTAGGAATTTATGTGGAATTTTTTTAAAGAGTGAAATCTATAAATAAAAATCCACTCAAAATACCGATCTGTAAAAAAACGGTATAAGAGTGGAACAATACCTGAATAATAAGGACACTTTTCCGAAAAGTAGATAATTGTAAAATTTATTGGTGTGAAAATTTTTGAACTAAATATTTCGGAAAAATGCCCTTATCAACAAAATTTTAAGGACAGTAGAGTTACTGTCTTAAGGACACCTCTAAAAACCTCACGCCGCCCATCTGCACCGTATCTTCAGCCGTCATCTTGCACAAAAAATCTTGACATACGTCAGTATGCCTGCGATTTCATTGTGCAACCTGCCGACTAAATCTACGGCACATCTGAACAACGGCAGGTTTTTAGAGATGCCCTTAAAGCAACCTTTCGTATTAATTATAACAAATAATATCTATCGTTCAAATAGGTTTATGTATGTATTTTTTTGTTGTTTTATATTGATTTTTTTATTACAAAGTGATATAATTCATTTGATCAGTTTAATTTTATTGTTCTGTTATAAGAGGTATTAAAACATGAAACGAACATTATCTGTACTACTTGTGGACGATGATTTAACAACCTGCGACAGAATTAAAAGAATAGCAGAATCGTATAATGATATACAATTGATAGCCTCGGTAAACAATGCCGAAGATGCTGTTAATTGTGTAAAAGAACAAAAACCCGATGCTATGATCTTAGACTTGGAGCTTCATCACGGAAAAGGCAACGGATTTGACGTTCTGAAAGAGATAAAAACACTTGGTTTGTGTTCTCCTTTTATTCTTATCACCACATACAACACAAGCAGTACTACTTACGAAATTGCAAGAAGACTCGGCGCTGATTTTATTATGTATAAAAAACAGGCTGAATACAGTGATGAAACTCCGATCAATTTTCTGAGAATGCTTTCCGATGAAATATTGTTCTGTGAAAGAAAGCCGAAAAAAGTTGTTGACAATAAGCAAGCTGTTTATACGGATCATTATCATGAATCGGAATATTCCGAAAATGAAATCGATGATCTGATAAACGATGAGCTTATCAAAATCGGTATTAACCCAAAGGTTTTGGGATTCAAGTATTTAAAGGAAGCTATCAGAATTACCGTTAGCAACCCTACGCATAATATTTCTGCTAATATAGGGAAAAAGTTTGACAAATCTTCAGGAAGCGTTGAACGAGCTATGCAGAATGCTATTGAGCGTGCCTGGGAGCTTACCGATCTTGATGTATTGGCACAAAATTATACCGCAAGGATCAATTCTTCAAAAGGTGTTCCTACAATTCTGGAATTTATCTACTTTTATGCAAATAAGGTCAAACAAATAATCAGATGAATTTTTAACTGCCTATGTTATCAACAGCTTAACATAGGCAGTTTTTTTATTTGTTAGTTCTTTTCTTTGTTCTTTTGTTTAATTTTTTCTATTATCTTTTTCAGAAAAAAGAAATATATGCACGAACCGATCAATACACCAAACGTATTTGTTATCACATCATCTATATCTGTGAATCTCTCAAACAGCAATAATTGTGACAGCTCTATTATAACAGACATTATGAATCCGATCAATACATTTGTCTTTATGCTATCAAGCTTTTTTATACAATTAGGAAAAATGATTCCGACAGGAATAAATAAGAAAATGTTTCCGAAATAATTGAACCTCGCCCATTTCGGAACCCATTGCACCATATGTATAATAGGTACAAGATTCACATTGAACGGAAGTATCTTACTTGCATCAAAATTCAGATTACCAATATGCCCGTCTATTAATCCGTAAGGGAAATATACAAACCTTGCTACTACAATAAGATAAATACAGACCGGCAGCAGCTTTAACTCATATTTAATATCAAACTGTTTAGTTTTTGCAAAAACAATTAACCTGACTGCTGCCCATATTATTATGATTGCAGTTACAAATTCAAAAAAAGAGATTATTATCATCAAAAAACACATCCACAAAAAAGCAGTACTCCGAGCATGCTAAGGAATCGTCAAGAAATAACTTGCACTTTCATGCTCGCCTCATTTGCCCTGTGTGTCGTCACAATACCTTGAAATACGTCAGTATTCCTGCGGTATTGTGCCTAACACAGAACAAATTATTCTTCGCCTGAACTGCACAACTTATTTCTTGACAATTCCTAATTCTAAACTACTATTATATTTTATCATTTTGTTTGCTACACTGTAAACAATAATTGAGAGAATAAATATTTTTCTGCTATTTGTATATGTTTTCCCACTTCAATTTATACAAATCAAACAAACTTTATACTCATACTACTATTCAATAAAAAACTTTAAATCTTTACTGTCTAATTTCCGCAATACGTCGTCATCGTCCTTGAAATACGTCAATATTCCTGCGTCCTCTTCCTCGTCTTGCGAAAATTATCCTCGTAAATCTTTTAAAGCTTTTTATTGAATATTAGTATCAAAAAAAAAGATCCCAACAATAGCCGGGATCTTTTATTTTTTTATACTTTAAAAAATCAGAA
This sequence comes from Clostridia bacterium, assembly GCA_017418905.1. Taxonomy (GTDB): domain Bacteria; phylum Bacillota; class Clostridia; order Oscillospirales; family Acutalibacteraceae; genus RUG592. Next base: position 37,303 of record JAFOMO010000025.1, read on the forward strand.
AAATGTCATCTGATTTGATTCAGGAAGATCTCCGAATGCCCCAATTGACTTTAAAGTTTCAATTACTGTCTTTGATACTGTGGCCTGCGTCTGTATATCTTCAATAGACAAAAACTTGCCTTTCTTTACAACATCAACAAGACTTTGGGCAGCAGCTTCACCTACGCCGGGCATTGAACAGTAAGGAAGTCTTAATGCATCGCCTTCAATGACAAATTTTTTCGCCTCCGATTTAAATATGTTGATCGGCAGCACCTTTATTCCCCTGGCAAGCATTTCGTTAACTATTTGCAATGTAGCAAGGTCTGTTTTGTCCTTCGCCGTTGCGTTATTGCCTTTTTCAAGAATGTTCTTTATTTTTTCTGCCACGGCAGGTTTTCCGGCAAGTGCAGATTCTGCGTCAAAGCTTTCTCCCCGAACAGTAAAATATGCTGCATAATAAGCAACCGGTCTATGTACTTTATACCATCCAAGACGAAGTGTTGAGATCATGTATGCGGCTGCATGTGCTTTAGGGAACATATATTTGATCTTCATACACGAATCAATATACCACTGAGGAACATTATGTTCTTTCATAGCATTTATATGTTCTTCTGTGAGAAGCTTTGTTGCTTTTCCCTTTCGCACTATCTCCATTATCTTAAATGCCATTTTCGGTTCAAGACCTTTATGAAGCAGATAAGTCATAATACTGTCTCTTGTTCCTATTACCTCAGAAATTGTACAAGTACCGTTTTTAATTAGATCTGCAGCATTTCCTATCCATACGTCTGTACCATGTGACAGACCCGATATTTGCAGTAGGTCGGAAAATGTTTTCGGCTGAGACTCTACAAGCATCTGACGTACAAAACTTGTTCCTGATTCCGGAAGAGAAAATGTTCCCGTTTGAGAATCAATATCTTCGGGCTTTACGTTTAATGCTTTTGTTGACGTAAAAAGTGACATTACCTCCGGATCGCTCATTGATACATCCATAACGCTTATACCTGTAAATTCTTCGAGATAATGGTATATAGTAGGAACATCATGACCGAGCTCGTCAAGCTTGCAGATCGTGTCGTGAATTGAATGGAAATCAAAGTGTGTTGTAATATTATCCGATTTCTGATCGTTTGCGGGACGCTGTATCGGACAAAAATCAAATACGTTCATACCTCTGGGCACAACTACCATGCCGCCCGGGTGCTGACCTGTTGTTCTTTTTACTCCTGTGCAGCCTGCCGACAATCTTTCTTCTTCTGCGGCGTTATAATTTTTTCCTGTCTGCTCTTCATATTTTTTTACATATGCAAAAGCAGTTTTGTCTGCAACGGTTGCGATCGTTCCTGCCTTGAACACATTCTCTTTACCAAACAAAGTTTCGGTATATCTGTGTGCCTGTGACTGATATTCACCCGAGAAATTTAAGTCAATATCGGGCACTTTGTCACCATCAAAGCCCAGGAATGTTTCAAAGGGAATCTCGTGACCGTCACGGTGGTATGGTGTACCGCATTTAGGACAATTTTTTGCAGGAAGGTCAAAGCCGGAACCAACACTTCCGTCTGTAATGAACTCGCTGTTTTTACACTCGGGATTAGGACAAATATAATGCGGACAAAGAGGATTTACCTCTGAAATACCCGACATTGTTGCAACGAAGGACGAACCTACCGAACCTCGCGAACCTACAAGATAACCGTGAGCCTCAGAGTCTGCAACAAGCTTTTGCGCCGTCATATACAAAACCGAGAATCCGTGTTTTGTAATAGAACCGAGTTCTCTGTCAAGACGTGCCTGCACTATTTCTGGCAAAGGATCGCCGTACATATCTTTTGCACGCTTCCATGTTATTGTGGTGAGCTGTTCTTCTGCGCCGTCAATAAAAGGCGGAAAATTTCCGTCCGGTATAGGCTTTATCTGCTCTATCATATCTGCGATCTTATTAGTGTTTTCAACGACTATCTCATACGCTTTTTCTTTTCCGAGGTATTCAAACTCATGCAGCATTTCTTTTGTTGTTCTCAAATAAAGCGGTGCCTGATGGTCTGCGTCTTCAAAGCCCTTGCTATTCATAATGATCTTTCTGTACTCAGACATATGTGGATCGAGAAAATGAACGTCACAAGTAGCAACTACGGGGATATTGAGATCTTCTCCGAGCCTGATGATAGTTTTGTTAAATTCTATTATTTCATCAATAGATTTAACGTAATTATTTCTTACCATAAATTCATTATTGCCCAAAGGCTGAATTTCAAGGTAATCATAAAATGATGCTATTTCTTTAAGCTCTTCATACGATTTTTCTCTTGATGAAACTGCATGATACAACTCGCCTATCTCGCAGGCACTGCCAATTATCAGTCCCTCCCTGTGACGCATTAAAACAGATTTGGGTATTCTCGGTCTGCGGTAAAAATAGTTTAAATGTGCATATGATATTAGCTTATACAAATTTCTGAGTCCTGTCAGATTTTTTACCAATATGATCTGGTGATACGCTTTAAGCTTTTTCAGCTCCTCATTTGAGAGCATTGAACAGTTTTCACAAATTGCGTCTTCGCCCTCAAAAGGCTTACTGTATTCAGAAACTGTGTCATCTACATAATAAGCCTCTGTACCATATATTACTTTGATATTGCCGCCGTTTTTCTGAATATCGTTCAAGGTATTCATAGCTTCGGGGAATGCCTGTGCAACACCGTGATCTGTAATAGCGATAGCAGGCATACCCCACTCATACGCACGCATAATAAGATCTTTTGCAGGCGTTACACCGTCCATATCCGACATATTGGTATGTAAATGCAGCTCGCAGCGTTTTTTCTCTTCTTTATCAACTACTTTTACCTTTTGAGCAGTTGCAATGCTGGAGGCGTGCATTTCTACGATCCTGTCGAAATCATCATACTTAACTTCGCCTTTAACAATGATCGTTGTATTTGCTTTCAGCAATTCAAGCGGTTTGCATTTTTCAATAAGCTCAAAAACCTTAACATTGATTGAGCTTGTGTAATCCGTTATCTTTATATTAAAAATATATCTTTTTGAATCACGGGTCAAACGGAAATCTATACCAAAAATGTCCCCCCATATCATGGTATTACCTGTTTCGGCTGTAAGCGTATTTATGGGCACAACATCTACTTTTGTTATAGCTCTTCCGAAAAGCGGCTTCATTGATCTATCGGCTAATACAGGAAATAAAGAATCTCCCTCTCTTATCTCGATCTCGGGCTTTGCCTTTTCTGCTTCTTGTTTATGTTTATCAGCAGATGACATTGATTCCTCGTATGTCTCATATTCTTCTACTTGCTTTATCTGCTCTTCTTTTCTCTGCCGGTTCTCGATTCTCTCCTGCATTTTTATGTATTCGGCATTGTCAACACTCATTGACGTTAAGCCGTCAAATTCAACGGTATAATGACAGCCGAACATATTCTCAATTGCCTTTGAGATCAGCAATGACGCATTCTGACCTTTTATTACAGCTTCGCCGCCGTGAAACAATGTAATAATAAACCTGTCACCGTCAATTATTGCTTTTGCGTCTTTAAACGTTCCATTGAGCGTTGCATTATCTCTTTTTAAGTGTAAAACTATCTCATTGAAATAATCGGCAGAGAAAGACTCCTTCGGAAAAACAGATCTTATTCTTACCGACGAAAGCTCCAAACTTCTTACAAGCTCTCTCTCAAGTGACAGTATATCGCTTTGTAAAACAAGCTTATCGAATTTTATAACAGCAGTCATTGCATTTGAGCTTCTGTTAATTTTTATACTCATATCAGCAGCTTCTCCGCATTTGAGCCTGCCTACAAGCTCAGGAGAAGCATAGCTGTCAAAAACGTCTAAAATATTACTCATTTAATCCTTCCTTATTACATCTTTTCCACTTCTTCCAATAAACACTCTACCAATAATTCTTCGGGTACTTTCTTTACGATCTCTCCCTTTTTAAATATAAGTCCTTCACCTTTGCCACCTGCAATGCCTATATCTGCTTCTCTTGCTTCTCCGGGGCCGTTGACAATACAGCCCATTACGGCAACGGTAATATCTTTCTTGCAGTCACGCAGTCTGTCTTGCACCTCGTTTGCAATTGATATAAGATCGATTTTTGTTCGTCCGCAGGTCGGGCACGAAATAAACTTGACTCCGCTTGTATCAACGTCTATCGCTTTAAGTATATCCTTTGCGGCATACACCTCTTTTACAGGGTCATCTGTAAGCGATACTCTTACTGTATCGCCTATACCTCTCAACAAAAGCGAGCCTAAACCTGCGGCAGATTTTATCAAGCCCATGCGCTCTGTACCTGCTTCGGTTACTCCGAGATGCAACGGATAATCACACTTCTCAGATGCCAGCTCATAAGCCTTTATCATAGTGCCGACTGTGGAAGACTTCATTGACAAAACTATATCGGTAAAATCAAAGCGTTCAAGCAGTGACGCATGATAAAGTGCGCTTTCGCACAAAGCTTCAGCCGTAGGAGAACCGTATTTCTGCAAAATATGCTTTTCAAGCGAGCCTGAATTTACACCGATACGAATAGGAATATTCTTTTCTCTGCAAGCCTTTACAACAGCATAAACTCTGTCATCGCTGCCGATATTGCCGGGATTGATGCGTATTTTATCAATACCTGCGGCAGCGGATTCAAGTGCAAGGCGATAATCAAAATGAATATCGGCAACAAGCGGTACTGTGATCTTTGATTTTATTGCATCTATAAGCCGTACTGCCTGCATATCGGGAACTGCTATCCTGATTATCTGACAGCCTGCTTTTTCAAGCTTTACTGCCTGTTCGACACTTCCCTCTATATTATCCGCCGGTATATTCAGCATTGACTGAACAGTAATGGGCGCACCGCCGCCGATCTGCACATTGCCGGCTTTTACGTATTTTTTACTTCCCATAATCACACCTCTTATCCACCTATTCCTGTGCCTGTGGCAATTCTTACTATATCATTAATTGTAATAACTGCTATAAAGCCTAACAGCAGTATAAATCCTGCCGCATGTACCCAGGCTTCGTATTTTTGCGGTACAGGCTTTCTGATTATCAGCTCAATGAGCATAAAAACAAATCTGCCGCCGTCAAGTGCAGGCAATGGCAAAACATTTACAATACCCAAATTAACTGTTATTATCATGAGCATATACAGAATATTATTTACAGCGTCTCCAAAGCTCGATTCAAGCCCTGCCTGTGCTGCCTGTGTTACAACAGACGCTGCACCTACCGGTCCTGCAATATCATTCATACCGTAAGTTCCTGTTGCAAGACCGTACAGGCTGATCCAGATCATTTTTACAACAGAAACAGTACCCTTGACAGATTCTGAAATCAAAGTACCGAAAGTTTTATCAATTGCTGTAACAGAAAAATCAAGCGATATGGCAGGATTACCGTCATCTCCCGGATAGGTGAAGAAATCTACATTATTGAGCATTATTTCTTCGTTATTTCTCAAAACCTTTACATCCGTTCTGAATCTTTTTCTCTCGGGCATATACTCGCTTTCCTCCGGAACGTATTCTACCTTTGAAAGAGTATTGACCTGCTCGATCGTTTCATTTGTTATTTTGTCGGCTTCAGACTTATCTGCGGCATTGTTGAGCTTTTCTATACCGCTGTTAAAAGCTTGTGATATTGCTTTCAGCTCTTCTTCTGTATAATCCTCGGCTTTCAATGCACTGTATTGTCTTGCAAGAGTAAAACCGCAGTCTTCTTTATATATTGAAAAGTCTTCTCCGTCTACTATCTGTAAAGGTATCATAACCAAAGCAAAGGAAATATCTCTCGAACAATTAATATCATAGCCGCCGATCTCGAGCAGCTTATCGCCTGCCTGCAAACCTGATTTTGAAGTAAATGCTGTTTGTGCAAAGCCTGAAATTGTAGTTGATGAAAAATAAGGCGACTGTACAAGAAGGATCATCATCATTATCAAGCCGAGTATGATATTATTAAACGCACCTGCCAATACAACTATCATTCTCTGCCAGACAGGTTTATTAATTAACGCACGCTCGTTGTCACTTTCTTCGTTTTCGCCCTCCATAGCACAAAAACCGCCTATCGGCAGTAATCTTAAAGAATATTCAGTTTCGCCTTTTTTGACGTGTAATATTTTCGGTCCCATTCCAAGAGCAAACTCATTGACCTGAACGCCAAATTTCTTTGCGGTTATGAAATGTCCGAACTCGTGAATAAATATTATCAGCTCAAAAATCAAAACACCTATCACGATCAATGCAATTTTTGTAAGAATAAGATCAGATCCTTCCAACTATATTAAAATACCATAAGAAACTGTTCGCCCCCTTTGAGATCGGGAGCGACAGTTTTTCTATTGTGGGTTTCTCAGATATACCCATTATGCGCTGTATGACACAGCGTATTCTCTTGCAGCTTTATCTGCTTTTATTATCGAATCCACATTGATAATATCTTCTATGGGCAGCTTTGTTATAGCTCCCCATACAATATCTCCTATATCCGTAAAGGAGATCTTTTTGTCAAGGAACATTTGTACCGCTGCTTCGTTCGCACCGTTAGCAAGAACAGGAGCAGTACCGCCAAGCTTCATAGAATGCTTACACGCATTAAGACACTTAAAGGTATCGTAATCAGGCTGCATAAAGGTCAGACTGCCTACCTTTGTA
>JAFOMO010000026.1 GCA_017418905.1 Clostridia bacterium
CCTTATATGAAGTGTTCCGACTACTTAATTATAATATCATAATCATAAGCGTTTGTCAAGAGTTTTTTATTATATTTTAAAACAAGACAAAGGTATATTTCGGCAAAGCTCAGCTTCATCATCTTCACAATGAGATCGGATAGGGCTACGGCGATATAATGTTTATAGGCTCGGAAAATGTCTTTGATGTATAATAAATCAGCCTGCAAAGCTCCGAGCAAACAAGCCTCCGCAGTTTTTTCATTCATCTACAGATTCCCTTATGCGGTCAATAAACATCTGTACCTAAGGCAATATCATCAACTTAAGCTATTAGCATAACTCCATCAGAGAGGGAACCTAAAAAGTTTCAAAAAAACAAAGCCTTCCTTAGTGGCGGAGGGAGTAAAACAACAACTTTCCTTAAGCTGACGACATTTGCTTCGGAAGCGAGGACTGCAGAGAGTGATCAAAGTGCCGTGATCGAAATCACAACAGTGGTTTTGCACTCACAAGTCAAAAACTGTCCGGTATAGTACCCGATAGCAACAGGCGTATTATCTTTAACTACAACGGTAATTTTAAAAGAACCGTCGAGACAACCGTACACAGTTCCTACGATAGATTTTCGGTTTATTGCGTTTGATTGCACTAAAACAAAAAAATGTCAAGCTGATTTCGGCCTTTTCTTTGATGTGACTTTAAAGCTTTCGTCAATCAAGCTGTATATTTCTTGTATATCAACTGTACCGTCAAGCAGAATTGAGATCCAATTGCTTCTGCTTATATGATAGCCTCTGAAAATGCCCTCTCTTTGAATATAAAGCTCGACTGCCAGAGTATCGGCAAGCTTTACGTTGAGAATATCGACTGTCGTTTCGTCAAATTTTCCAAGCTTGTTTTTGGGTATATCCATCATCAAAGCAAACCATTTTCTGTTGTCATTATGGCGGAATACAGCATAATTCGGAACTCTTCTCCATAAATATTCAGGTTCGGCTTTGTATTTCGATTTTATATATGTATAAACTTCTTTTCGTAACGAACGCTCCATAAAACACACCCCTTTTTTTAGCTTATCACCAAATTATTTGCAAGTCAAGTCAATAACAAAAAGCAGTATGCGTATTTGTTTGCGTCATACTGCTTTTTGTTATCGGGTAAATTTATTATCCCATTACTCTTACTTCTCTGTCGCTGTTTTCGTCATCTCTGAGCAAAAGCGAAATGCACCAGACGGCGCACAAGCCGACAAGCGTATATATTATTCTGCTGAGTATACTTGTCTGTCCGCCGAATATCCACGCTACCAGGTCAAACTGGAATATGCCGATAGACCCCCAGTTTATACCGCCGATAATAAGAAGTGTGAGCGCAATTTTGTTGAACATAATATATGATCTCCTTTCAAGAGTTTATCGTTAGTATTATGACCTGTTTATTAATTGTTTATTCACCCAAACAAAAACAAATAAATATACTTGAAAAAATCTTGTCAAACATTTATACTAATATTATATAGTATAAGCAGGTGATAATATGAGCTTATTTGCAAAGAAAGAAAAGAAACCGAAATATAATGCCGAAGAAGAAACTCCCGTTATCAGGTGCAGCATTTGTACAGGTGAAAAAACGGCAGGCTTTAAAGATAAAAAAACAGGCAGAATAAAAGAAGTTATGCTCATTGCCTGCGATCAGGACATTATAAGCTTTAAGCTGAAATATGGCATTAAAGGCGATATTGAAAAAGTCTACTAAACAAATGTAAAATTGAAAATGTAAAATTTTGGTTAAAGGAATAATTATTTATGGACAGCTTAACACTGATAAACGTAATAGAAAAACAGGTTCACCAGCCTTTATGGGGCAGTTGGTACTTAAAAGAGCGATTGGGCGCAGGCAATTTCAGCGTTGTATATCGTGCCGAGGCTCAAAGACAAAAGCGTGTTGATACAGCCGCCGTCAAGATAGAGGCTATAACGGCAGACGGATACTGCGCCACAGCCGAGAAAAAGCGTTACGAGGCTGATATGCGCCGTGCCGCTATGGCAGAAGAAACAGAGCTTATGGCACAGCTTAAAGAATGCCCCTATATCGTTACCTTTGAGGACGAATTTATTCAGGAATTTACTCAGAACGGCGAGTTTGAGGGTTATCTCTTCTTCATCAAAATGGAATTGCTCGACAGCTTTTATTCCGTACTCCGTCAAAACAATTCCGTTTTTACCGAAAAGGATATACTCAGATTTGCCGAGGACGTTGCGCAGGGCATAAAGGCTATTCACGAC
>JAFOMO010000217.1 GCA_017418905.1 Clostridia bacterium
AAAACCAAAATAACGTTTTTACGTCGCTTTTTTCAAAAAGCGACCGGATTCCAAAGGCAGAGCCTTTGGCGGGTTTTTAAGGGCGGAGCCCTTAACGATTTATTGATACAAAGGAAATAGAAAGAGGACATCAAAAATGACTATAAAAGTAGGAATAGTAGGCGCAACAGGCTATGCGGGCGCAGAGCTTGTAAGACTTATAAACGCACACCCGAACGCAGAGATAGCCGCAGTAAGCTCTGTTTCGTTTGAGGGCAAAAAGCTCAGTGAGGTTTATCCCTCATACTTTGGTATAAACGATATGATCTGCGAAAATGCAGACTCGGTTGTTGAAAAAAGCGACGTTATCTTTGCCGCACTCCCTCACGGACTTTCACAGGAGCTTGGTTCAAAATGCATTAACAACGGAAAAGCATTCATTGACCTGGGCGCAGATTTCCGTCTGGAGAGCGAAGCGGAGTACAAAGAGTGGTACGGCGGCGAGTTCAAAGACAAAGAGCTTCACAAACAAGCCGTTTACGGGCTTCCCGAGTTTTTCAGAGATAAAATAAAAACAACAAAGCTTATCGCAAACCCCGGCTGTTATACAACGTGCGTGCCGCTTGCGTTGGCTCCCGCAGTCGTAAACGGTCTTATAGAAATGACAGGCATTATAGCCGACTGCAAAAGCGGTGTTACAGGTGCAGGCAGAGGTCTTTCGCAGGGTACTCATTACCCCGACTTGAACGAGGGCTTCCACCCCTACAAGGTAGCCTCTCACCGCCACACACCCGAAATTGAACAAACTCTCTGCAAGTTAAGCGGTCTTGATGACGTAAAAATTACGTTTGTTCCGCACCTTCTCCCCGTAAACAGAGGTATTCTCGCTACGTGCTACGCAAGACTTAAAGAGGGCGTTACAAAAGAGCAGATAAGAAAAGCATACGAGGAGTACTACAAAGACGAAGCCTTTGTAAGACTTTTGCCCGAAGGCAAGGCTGCCGATATACATAATATCAAATACTCAAACTTCTGTGATGTGTCGGTATTCACAGACGAGCGTACAGGAACATTTATTGCGGTATCTGCTATTGATAATATGGTAAAAGGTGCGGCAGGTCAGGCTATACAGAATATGAACATAATTTTCGGCTTAGACGAAACGACGGGTCTTACAATGACACCGCCTGCTTTCTAAGGATAAGGATTGATATATATGAAATTTATTGAAAACGGTACGGTAACCTCGCCCAAAGGCTTTAAGGGCGCAGGAATTTGCGGCAGTGTCAAGCCGTCCAATGTCACAAAGAAAGATATTGCGCTAATTGCAAGTGATGTATTGTGCAATGCCGCAGCGGTATTCACAAAGAACCTTGTTAAAAGCTCGGCAATTATCGTAACACAGAAAAATCTGCAAAACGGAAAAGCGCAGGCTGTTGTTGTAAACTCGGGCAACGCAAACACCTGCAACGCAGACGGCGAAGAAAAAGCAGAGAGAATGTGCGCTCTTGCGGCGCAGTATTTAGGTATTGACAAAAACGATATTATAGCCGCTTCAACTGGAGTTATAGGTCAGCCGTTACCGATAGAACCATTTGAGAAAAGTATTCCGATACTTGCGGATAATATGAGCGAAAACGGCGGCACAGACGTTGCCGAGGCTATAATGACGACCGACACGGTAAAAAAGGAAGCCGCAGTACAGTTTGAGATAGACGGCAAGACCGTTACTATCGGCGCAGCTGCAAAGGGCAGCGGAATGATACATATAAATATGGGTACAATGCTCAGCTTTGTAACAACAGACGCAGCAGTATCATCGGAAATGCTCAAAGCCGCACTTACCGAGGCAGTTGAGAAAAGCTATAATATGGTATCGGTTGACGGAGATACATCAACAAATGATACGCTTGCTATTATGGCAAACGGTCTTGCAGGAAACACAGAGATAAAATGCAGAGATAACGACTATAAAACATTCACACAGGCATTGACCGAGCTATGTAAGACTATGGCAAAAAAGCTTGCCGCAGACGGTGAGGGTGCAACAAAGCTTCTTGTTTGTACTGTAAACGGCGCAAAAACAGATATTGACGCAAAGGGTGCTGCAAAGTCTGTAATATGCTCAAGTCTTGTAAAGGCGGCAATGTTCGGCGCAGACGCAAACTGGGGCAGAGTGCTGTGCGCAATAGGATATTCGGGCTGTGATATTGACGTTACAAAGGTAGACGTATCGTTTGTATCAAAGTCGGGAAGAGTAGAGGTCTGCAAAAACGGCGCAGGAGTGGAGTTTGATGAGGATATAGCAAAGACTGTACTCAGTGAGAAAGAGATAACAATTGATATATCACTCAACGACGGCAAAGGCAGTGCAGAGGCTTACGGCTGCGACCTTACCTATGACTATGTGAAGATAAACGGGGACTACCGCACCTAAGCGGGCAGTGCCCGCAGACAATTACGCAGTTATACATAATAAAGCCTAAACTTTATTGCATGCGAATATACTTTTTACTTTGCTATACTAAGGAACTGTTCATCAATAACTTTTCATTTCTGCTTGTATAATTTGCACAACTTATTTCTTGACAATTCCTAAAGCAGACTGTGCAAAAACCAACAATTTAGTTTTCGGTCAAGCCTTTTTCAAAAGGCTTGCGGGGTGCAGGGGCAGAGCCCCGCCCGCCGGAGGCACGCTCCAGCCCTTTTAGGGGTGAATT
>JAFOMO010000218.1 GCA_017418905.1 Clostridia bacterium
ATAGCTTTAATGCAATGTCAAATAATATCGGTTTCACTGTTGACTACTATTGGGAAATTAGTATATAATACTTTTAAAAAAGTGGAATTTGGAAAGTGGAAAGTGGAAAGTGGAATTATTCTAAAGCAAAAAGTAAACATATCACAGTTCCTTAGTATAGCCTTATAAGAATAATGAGTGCGTGCAATGAAGTGTCGGTTTTATTATGTATAACCGCAATAATGTCGGCGGCGACTCGCCGCCGCTAATTTCCACTTTCCACTTTCAACTTTCCACTTTATAAAAAAGGGGGTTGTTTTTTGCAGCAATATGATATAACGGGCATGAGCTGTGCCGCTTGCAGTGCAAGAGTTGAAAAAGCAGTATCATCTCTTGACGGAATAAAATCGTGTACGGTAAATCTTCTTACAAACTCAATGACAGTAGAAGGCAGTGTCCCGGATAGTGAAATCATTTCAGCCGTGCAAAAAGCAGGCTACGGCGCAAAAAACAAAAATACCGATGACAGGTGCAGCAGTAACGCTTTATCCGATACCAAAAAAGAAACATCTGCTATTGTTCGCAGATTGGTTTCATCACTTGTATTATTGGCTGTATTAATGTATGTTTCTATGGGACACAATATGCTCGGACTGCCTCTGCCCACTTTTTTTGAGAACAATCTGACAGCCGCCGTTTTGCTGCAGCTTTTATTGTCGGCATCTGTTATGGTGATAAATCAAAGGTTCTTTATTAACGGCTTTAAAGGTATCATTCACAAAGCGCCGAATATGGATACTCTTGTAGCATTAGGCTCGGGGGCTTCGTTCATATACAGCACCTTTGTTCTCTTTGCAATGACGGACGCACAATTGTACGGACAAAATGAGCTTTTAAAAGAGTATTCTCATGAGGTCTATTTTGAAGCCGCCGCAATGATACTTGCACTTATAACTGTCGGCAAAATGCTTGAATCACGCTCCAAAAACAAAACAACAGACGCTCTGAAAGGGCTTATCAGCTTAACCCCGAAAACGGCTAACATTATTCGTGACGGAAAAGAAATAACTATCCCTGCCGATAACGTAAATATCGGTGATATATTTATAGTACGTCCCGGAGAGAGCATTCCCGTTGACGGTGTTGTTACAGAAGGCGAAAGCGCAGTTAACGAGTCTGCACTCACGGGAGAAAGCGTTCCTGCCGAAAAGACTGTCGGAAACAGCGTTTCTGCGGCAACTATAAACACTTTGGGTATTCTTCGCTGTAAAGCCGTTCATGTGGGACAAGACACCACACTTGCGCAGATCATCAAGACCGTATCGCAGGCAGCCGCAGAAAAAGCACCTGCCGCAAAAGCCGCAGACAAAGCTGCGTCTGTTTTTGTGCCTGCCGTTCTCTGTATTGCCGCATTGACCTTTGCGGCATGGTCAATTGCAGGGCAGACAGTCGGTTTTGCACTTGCTCGAGCAGTTTCTGTGCTTGTAATTAGCTGCCCTTGTGCGCTGGGGCTTGCAACTCCCGTGGCTATAATGGTTGGCAGCGGTATCGGGGCTAAAAACGGTATTTTATTCAAAACAGCCGCCGCACTTGAAGAAACAGGCAAAGCACAAATTGCAGTTCTCGATAAAACAGGCACTGTTACCAACGGAAAGCCCTCACTTACCGATATTATACCTGCAAGCAATATTACAAATGACGAGCTTTTAATGCTTGCGTATTCACTTGAAGTAAACAGCGAACATCCACTTTCAAAGGCTGTATCGGAGCAGGGCAAAAAACAATTTGAAAAACCCTTGACTTCAAGCGGATTTAAAGCACTTTCGGGCAGCGGAGTAAAAGCTTCAATAAACGGCGAAGCAATAACGGGCGGAAACAGAATACTTATACAAAAAATATGTACCTTGCCCGACTATGCATTGAAAACAGCAGACGAGCTTTCAGACGAGGGGAAAACTCCTCTCTTCTTTGCAAAGGGTAATGAGTATATCGGTATTATTGCAGTTGCCGACACTATTAGAGAAGAAAGTATTCAAGCTATACAAGAAATGAAAGGCATGGGAATACACACCGTAATGCTCACGGGCGACAACGAAAAAACTGCGAAAGCGGTAGGCAGACAAGCAGGTGTTGACGACGTAATAGCAGGAGTACTGCCAAACGAAAAAGCCGATGTTATTAAACAACTCAAATCATACGGAAAAACACTGATGATCGGAGACGGTATAAACGACGCTCCCGCACTCACCTGCGCAGACTCTTCAATAGCGATAGGCAGCGGAACGGATATTGCTATTGACAGCGCAGACGTTGTACTGATGAAAAGCAAGCTTACAGACGTTACGGGCGCAATAAGACTAAGCAGAAAAACTCTCGGAAACATTCACGAAAACTTGTTTTGGGCGTTCATTTATAATATAATGGGAATACCGTTAGCCGCAGGGCTTTATTATCCGATTTTCGGGTTAAAGCTCAACCCCATGTTCGGGGCGGCGGCTATGAGTATATCAAGCTTCTGCGTTGTATCGAATGCGTTAAGGCTGAATATCACCGATATTTACAGCAGCCGCAGAGATAAAAAAGCAAAAGCAATAAACGAAAAAATCATTATTGAAAGGAAGAAAAAAGACATGGAAGTTACTCTTAAGATCAAAGGTATGATGTGCCCTCACTGTGAGGCAGCAGTAAAAAAGGCTCTTGAAGAATTTGCTCAGGTAGACAGCGCAGAGGCAAGCTTTAAAGAGGATAAAGCCGTTGTAAAGCTCAATTCGGAAATTGACGTTGAATTGCTGAAAAAAGCCGTTGCCGATAAGGGCTATGAGGTTGAATAATACGCAGATAAAAGAGTTCCACCGAGTAGTGTTTATCGCTCTACTCGGTGGTAAATGTTTTCCTTATTTCGGAATTTCAGATTTGTTCAGAATATCAGATTTGCTCGGAATACAGAACATCATGCTTAACACGGTCATGCTCTTCTGCACGCTTGCCGTTGTTCCAGTTATCGAGAGTACCTACAAGATAGCCCGTGATCCTTCTGATACGCTCAAAATCCTTCGGTACGAAATGGTACTTCAGATCAACAAAATCTCCGTCAAGGGCAATGTCAATGCCTGTTATCTTTTTGTCGCTGTGCTTTTCTGTGATATATTTAACGTATGCGTCACGCTCTTCATCGGATATTACTCCGCCTGTTACATTTATGCTCATTGTAATCGATCTCCTCTCAAAAAACCTCTTTACATTTCCTTGATTTTATTATATCATATAAATACACAATGTGTTGTTGCTTTTGCAACAAATATAAAGAATTACAATAAAATTACAAAATAATTACGGTGATGATACTATGCATATCAATAAAACAATGCTGTTCAAAGGAATAGACGAAAACGACTGCAAAAGAATGCTTAAATGCTTCAAAGCAGAAGAAAAAAACTATAAAAGCGGAGATACTATCTGCAATTACTCGGAAAAAACCGATTTTATCGGCATTGTGACAAGCGGTTCTGTCAATGTCATAAGAGGTGACGAGAACGGAAATATTTCAATTTTGGAACATATTGAAGAAAACGGACTCTTCGGAAAATACTTTATTTATCCTGCTTCTGTCGGCGAGGGTATATATGTAGTATGTGACTGTGCGTGTACCGTAATATTTATTGAAAGCTTTCACATAACGAAACGCTGTTCAAAGGCATGTGTTTGTCACAGTACGGTAGTATCAAATATGTTCGACATAGTAACCGAGAAGTCAAAGGAACTCAGCAGTCACCTGATCGTGCTGAGCTGCCGCTCCACAAGAGAAAAGCTTTTGTGCTGTTTCAGGCTTCTGAGCGCACAGAGTCAAAGCACATCTTTTGAGCTGCCCTTTTCTGCAACCGCACTTGCAGAATACATCTGCGTTGACAGAAGTGCAATGACAAGAGAACTGAAAAAAATGAAAGAAGAGTGTATAATAACTATGAACAAACGAAAGGTCACGCTTTTATAGTAAACGTCATTGAAAAAAACCTAATTGACTAATAGCGGATAGTGATATGTGTGGTGTGATAAAAACAAAGTTTGAACTAAGCTTTCAGACTGTGCAAAAAGTAAAGTTTGTTTAATGTATATTAGACTTCCTCGGAAACTAAATTGAAACTTCAAAATTGATGATACCGCAGATCAGATTTAATCTCAAAAGATGTCTTTTTCTACGATTGCGATATGGATATTTCATGATTTTAAAAACCTTGATTTTTGCATTAATGTTTTCTATAAGAATACGCTCATGTGAAATGCGGCAGTTTTCTCTTTTTTCCTCATTAGTCAATTTGCCGCCTCTGGGTTTCTTTTTAGGAGTTTCACTATTGTGATGAATGGCAGTGAGGCCTTGATATCCGCTGTCAGCCTGTGTTTTAATACTGTCAAGTACACGACACCCAATGGTGTTTTTATACAGAGCAAAATCATGTGTTCTCCCGCAGCTTTCGGCGGTGCATAATATGATACCTGTTGCTCTGTTAACGACTATCTGAGCTTTTATTGTGTGTCTTTTCTTTTTGCCGGAATAATGCTTTCGTTGTTTTTTTGAGGGCGTTCAATGGGACATTCGGTAACATCTACAAGCACAACCTCTATACTATCATCTTCCAGAAGTACCTTTTTACCGGGCAGCGAAAATGTGCCATCTTTTATTAACGCATTTTCGACCCATTTGATAGTATCTGAAACGGTTGCTTCTCCAACTTCAAATTCAAAAGCAAGTGCTTTTTGGGTTATATAATAACGATAATATTTCAATGTAAGCATGAGCTGTTCTTCAAAAGAAAGCTTCTTTTTCCGACCACCTCTCCACTTTCTTGGTCTTGAGTTATAAGTATCCTTTAAAATCAAAATCATTGCTTCAAAAGTGCTTCTTTTAACCCCTATGATTTCTTTGAAGTCTTTGTCACTTAATTTCTCGGTCTTTGCATAAAAGTCCATTTTATCACCCCATTTGATTATACCGCTTTTAGGCTGATTTGTCGAGGTGATTTTAGTTTCCGAGGAAATCTATTTTTTGTTATTATAATTCAACATACTTATTCACATAGCGATTATTATGAGATTGTAAAAATCAACTCATAAACGAACACTCTGCTCCAACAAACGCATTGTTCGAACGCTTGTTGCAAGGTGGGTGCAGTGTGAAGAAGCGATTACGAAGCTCGGTTTTATCGGAAAGAACACAAAGACAGGTGCGCCTGTGAGTTCGCCGTTTGTGTCTATCGGGCAGGCATATATGAAACAGGCAAATATCATCTGGGCA
>JAFOMO010000219.1 GCA_017418905.1 Clostridia bacterium
CACGGTTTCATTGTGTATAAGCGCATAATTGCGTGCCGCCGCTCGGCGGCTGCCCGCCTGCCCACTTTTTTCTTCATACATTATAAATATTACTAAAATTTTTTATCGCATTAGTTTTATAAAAAAAGTGGGAAAGTGGGCAGAAAGTCCAAAAAACCGCATAATTCCTATGTTTTTTGCTGCCCACTTTTGTTTTTAAAAGTGGGCAGCGGGTGGGCAAGTGGGCAGAGCAGCCCCAACAAAATGCTCTATCTTACGATGAAATTTGTTGAATATGACCATTTTAACAGTAACAAATTGTAACTATATCCGTACGTATACTTTCTGCCCACTTTTGCGAAATAAAAGTGGGCAGTCGCCGAGCGGTGTGCAATTACGCTGTCAAACATAATTAAACCGTGTGTTTATTGCATGCGAATATAACTCTTGCTTGCTATACTAAAGGTTACAACACTAAAAAATAATTTTTTACAAAAAATGACATAAAATGAAAAAGAAAGTGTAAAAAAATAATATTGCCTATTGACAAAACGGTGACAAAAATATAAAATATAATCAAGGAGTTGAAATTAATGAACGATGAATTTGCAGCAGATTTGATCGTGCTTGTCGATGATGACGGCGAAGAGCATTCATTTGAAATATTGGATACGCTCAATTACGATGATAAAACTTATTACGCTTTGTTTCCTTTGTTGGAAGACCCGCAGGAAAAGGTTGATTCCGACGGAGAGTATTATATTTTCGAGGTAGTTGAAGAAGACGGCGAGGAACAGCTTGCAGAGCTTGAAGA
Source organism: Clostridia bacterium (assembly GCA_017418905.1). GTDB lineage: Bacteria > Bacillota > Clostridia > Oscillospirales > Acutalibacteraceae > RUG592. Next base: position 794 of record JAFOMO010000219.1, read on the forward strand.
TGATGATCTCTTAGATGAGCTTGATAAGATTTTCCGTGATCGTTTTGAAACGCTTTATGAAGATTGATTGATCTGCCTTACACCTGCTTAATTCGTGTATGTAACTATTTATAACCCTACAGATTTTTTATCGGGAACCGGACTCTCAGAGTGGATTGCAGACCTCCTGCCTCACGGCGGAAGTTGGGAGCAGTAAAAGCGATGAGGAGGTGCCCACCTGTCATGTCGTAGACAGGTTATTACGAGTTACTTACGGTTAGGCGGGTTACATAAAAAACATACCCCCTGATGTGCTGTGTGCATAGGGGGTTATTTTTATATCAAAATAATTATGATATACTTTGACATTTATGTGCCGGAATGGTATAATAATACTATTAAAAACTATTAAAAATGGGAGATATGATCTATGAATATATCTGTATTGGGCTGCGGAAGATGGGGTGCGTTTATCGCCTGGTATTTAAATAAAACAGGTCACAATGTTATGACCTGGGGGCTTAAAGACGCACCGCAATTGATCGAGCTTAAAGAAACACGCACAAACGGAATGCTTACTTTTCCCGAATCACTCGAAATAACATCTGATCTCGAAAAGGCAGTATCTCACGCAGAGGTTATTGTTATCTCTATTAGCTGCCAGGCTTTGAGGTCTTTTCTTGCAGACGTTAAAACACACGATCTTACAGGTAAAAGCTTTGTACTTTGTATGAAGGGCATAGAAGAAAGTACCGGTTACAGATTAACTCAGGTAGTAGAAGATGTTTTGGGCGATGTTCCCATTGCGGTTTGGGTAGGTCCCGGTCACCCTCAGAATTTTGTCAACGGTATCCCCAACTGTATGGTAATCGACAGCAAAAATGAGGAGTTAAAGCAGTACCTTGTCAAGGAGTTTTCAAGCGAGCTTATACGCTTCTATTTCGGAACAGACCTTATAGGCAGCGAAGTGGGAGCTGCCGCAAAGAATGTTATCGGTATCGCCGCAGGTATGCTCGATGGCTTTGGTTACGGCTGCTTAAAGGGCGCTCTTATGAGCAGAGGTACTCACGAGGTCGGCAAGCTCATTAAAGCTATGGGCGGAAAAGAAATATCTGCTTACGGGCTTTGTCATCTGGGCGATTACGAGGCAACCTTGTTCTCACAATTCAGCCAGAACAGAATGTTCGGTGAAAAGTTTATCAAGGGCGAGCCTTACAGCAAGCTTGCAGAGGGTGTTGCAACGTGTCGTGCAATGGTTGCACTTGCAAAAAAGTATAATGTTGAAATGCCTATTGTAAACGGAGTATACACTGTAATGAACAGCGAAAAGCCACCGAAAGAGGTACTGTCCGATTTGTTCCTCCGCAGTATTAAAAATGAGTTTTAAACAAATATTCGGGTGCCGAACATTTATGTGTTTTGCACCCGAAGTTTTATAAGAGGTGATGTATATATGGAAAAGCCTGTGCGAGCTTCAAAGAAAAGCAAAAAAACTTCTTCTGATGATATTAAGCGCAGCGCAAAGAAAATCATTAAGACTGCAAAAAAAGGAAAGAAAGCCGCTAAAAAATTAAATATGAGCCCTGCCGAATACATAGTGACAGTTTTGCTGTTGATAGCTATATATTTTGTCTGGACTTATGACAAGTATCCGAACAATAAGGTTTCATCAGAATATGACGGACCGTATGAGGTAGTCAAGGTAGTTGACGGCGATACTATCAAGCTTGATATAGACGGCGAAACAACAACGGTAAGGCTTATCGGTATAGATACGCCCGAATCCGTTCACCCCGATCAGACTAAGAATGTACCCGAGGGAAAGCTTGCCTCAGAACATACCAAAGACCTTTTAGGAAAATCAGATGTGTTTATCGAATACGGCGAAGAACCTTATGACAGATACGGCAGAGTACTTGCGTATGTTTACATAGATGATGATACAATGGTCAATGCAGAGATACTCAACGACGGTTATGCGCAGGTTTATACAATAAAGCCTAACAATAAATATGAAGAATACTTTAAACAGCTTGAAGACGACGCAAGAACCCACGACAGAGGCTTGTGGAGTATGGGCATATTTGATTGAGGAGTGTGTTCAAGAATGGAAATAAAGTTAAATTGCTATGCAAAAATAAATCTTACTCTCGATATAGGCGCAAAGCGGCAGGACGGCTACCACGATATAACTACTATAATGCAGTCGATAAGCCTTTGCGACAAGGTAACGATCAGTACAAACAATTCCGGAAAAATAACTCTTTCGTGCAATGTTGACGGTGTGCCGTGTGACGAGCGCAACATAGCGTACAAGTGCGCAGCGGCTTTTTATAATGCGTATAATACCGAGTGCGGCGGTGTACATATAGACATAGACAAAAAAATACCTATGCAGGCAGGTCTTGCGGGCGGTTCTGCGGACGGCGCAGGAGTACTTAAAGGCTTGAATTTACTGTACGGCGAGCCTTTCTCTCAGATTGAGCTTGAAGAAATCGGTGCGTCTGTCGGGTCAGATATACCGTTTTGTATCAGAGGCGGCACTGCAAAGGGAGAGGGCAGAGGAACAGTTCTTACAAGCCTTGACAATATGCCCGACTGCTTTATTGTGCTTGTAAAGCCGCCTATCGGTATTTCTACGGGGCTTGCTTATCAGCAGGCGGATAAGCGTTCTGTCATACCGCCGAGCGCAACAGCACAAATGGAAAAAAGTCTTGATAATATCAAACTTATAGGACGCAATCTGCGAAACGATTTTGAGGACGCTCTCGCAAACGAAGAGCTATTGTCGCTTAAAGATCGTCTGCTTTCTTTTGACGGTACTCTCGGTGCTGTTATGACAGGCAGCGGCTCTGTTGTTTATGCTTTGTTTGATGACCGAACTAAAGCCGAGCTTTGCGCAAAAGAAATGCGGTGCTTTTATGATAATGTATTTATTGCGCAGCCGATTACCTGTTAGAAATGAAACTATTTTCAATGTGCAATGTGCAATGCAGACTGTGCAAAAACCAACAAATAAGTTTTCGGTCAAGCCTTTTTCAAAAGGCTTGCAGGGGTGTGGGGACAGCGTCCCCACAATCGCCGCAGGCGCACTCCAGCCCTTTTAGGGGTGAATTTCAAAAACAGTCC
>JAFOMO010000027.1 GCA_017418905.1 Clostridia bacterium
ACGACATATTTTGGTGCTATTTTTTGTTGTATTTTTATAAAAATCATTTCTATTGCAATTTCACGGATAAGGAAGTTTCCAAATAATACTTAAGAGATTCCTTGTTACTGGTACACATTTTTTTTGTTGTTTAGTATATATTTTTGTCTGTTTTTCTGATTCTAAAAAAATAATGTCTGTTAAAATAATCTGCGGAAATATTTGTAGGATAATTCTAATAAATTATATTCTACATAATATTTCTGTATAACTATAAAAAGTAGTTAAATATTTGACCGAGCGATCTTTGTTTGATCACTCGGTCTTTTTTGGCGTAAAAATGCTTTCAAATAGTTGATCCGAAAACATTTTTTACAGCGGATCTCTACTTACACTTCCAGATATGATAGCTGTAAGGCGCAAGCTCACTGCCGCCGCCGAAATCGTGCACTTTGCCTGTTACAAGGTCATCTGCCAGACCGTAACCTGCATTAAAATGCGCCGTAAAGGGTACGCTGTCTGCATTTACCGCAATAAACACTCTCTCGCCCTCATAGTCACGCTGTATAATGCACTGTCTGTTTGTAAGTACGGGTACTTTCAGATCGCCGTAGCAGAGTGCTTTGCACTCTCTGTGAGCTTTAGCAAGCTTTGTGATAAGCTGTGTAAGCTCGTTTGTCTGCGGCTTGTCAAAGCATGGGCGAAGCGTGGGATCGCCGTTTTTCTTCTCTGCCTTTGTTCCCCATTCACTTCCGTAGTATATACATGGTATTCCGGGCATACCGAACAGCACAGTATATACAAGCGGTAAATGACGCTCGTTTGTAAGTATGCTTGCTATTCGTGTAACGTCGTGATTGTCTGCAAAGCAGAGTAAATGCATTCCTCTGTACTGACACCACTGCTCGGGACCGAAACGGTTTTTGAGAGAGTGACATATCTCAAACAAATTCATGCTGTTGAAGCTTGAATACAGTCCCTTGTAGCACTCGTAGTTCGTTGCGGAATGAAGCATTTCGGGGTTTACCCAGCGTGAGTAATCTCCGTGAAGAAGCTCGCCCACAAGAAAAAAGTCATCTTTCAGGCTGTCTGTAAAGCTGCGAAGTCTTTTCAGAAAGTCAAAGTCAAGACAATATGCAACATCGAGGCGAATACCGTCTATACCAAAATATTCTATCCAGAATTTTACTGCGTCGAGAATATGATCGGTCACAGCCGGATTGCGAAGATTGAGCTTTACAAGATCGTAATGACCTTCCCAGCCTTCATACCATAAGCCGTCGTTGTAGCTGCTGTTTCCGTCAAAGTTTAAGTTGAACCAATCTTTATAGGGTGAATCCCATCTTCTTTGGCACACATCTTTAAACTGCGGAAAGCCTCTTCCGACATGGTTGAACACGCCGTCAAGCACGATCTTGATACCCTTTTCGTGAAATACATCGCAAACCTTTTTAAAGTCTTCGTTAGTTCCCAGGCGGCAGTCTATCTGCTTGTAGTTGCGTGTGTTGTAGCCGTGTGTGTCGCTCTCGAATACGGGCGAAAAATATACGGCATTACAGCCAAGACCTGCAATATGGTCTGCCCAGTCTATCGCTTTTAATATGCGGTGTTCTTGTATGCCGTCATTTTCAAACGGCGCACCGAACATTCCAAGCGGATATATCTGGTAGAATACTGCTTCATAGCCCCAATTTTTTACGTTGTTTCCCATTGTGTAAATCTCCTTTCGTAAAATTTGCAATACATTTATTTCGTATTACGAAACGATTTTACACCATACAGAGGGCTATTTCAATTGACGAACCTTCCAAACATATACTGTAAAGTATAATTTTTTCATTTATAAGTATTATGTACCTACAACAATTTACTAATTTCTTGAGCAAATTTGGTAGGATTTTCAGCAATGAGCATATGTGTGCTGTTCTCAAACTTTACCGACTTAAAGTCTGTAACGGCATTTTCTCTGTACCATTTTTCAAGCCCGGG
>JAFOMO010000028.1 GCA_017418905.1 Clostridia bacterium
CTGTCGGTTTATCCTCAGCGCCGCACGCACTCAGAATACCGAGTACCATAGCCGCCAAAAGCAAAGCGGCAAGTATTTTTTTACCATTATGCATATTTATTCCTCCATTAAGTTCTTAACGGCACCTATAAATATCGGTGCTTTGATCTCGTTGTCATAAATACAGAAGTAGAACGGTCTGTTGATCTTGATCTCCTCTATATCGTCAAAAAGCAATGCTGCATCCTCGTCCATTATTATGGCAGTTGCCGCCTGAGCCTGTGTTCCCTGCTCGGTTACTTCGATATGCGTTTTATGCAAAACATCTTCTACATGTACGGAAGCATCATCGAACATATTTGAAAAAACGGCTGTCTCGCCGTCAAAAGCGGCTTTTATACCCATTCTCATAAGCGTTTCTTTCAAGCTGCAGTCATAGTCAAATTCAAACTTAGGCAAAAAAGTATTTGCGGTGGTGACATCACTGTTTGATATACAATCTCTGAATACGTCGTTGGTATAAAGTCTTTCTGCATACTCGTTAAAGTCAACATCTTCATTCGGCATGAGTACCGCAAAGCTGAACCTGTCGTTTTTGTACGATTTTACAAAGCCCTTTGCGTACTCCTCGTCGTGAAGAGCGTTTTCTTCGGAGTACATATATACCGCCGAACCGTCTGTACCGTCGGAATTATAAAAAATATCGGTAAAAGATTCGCTCGGATCATACTCGATCAGCCACTTATCTTCAAACGATACCGCATTGAGGATAATTGCCGCAGTATCGGGGCTTACGGGGCTGTTCTCATTGAGAAGATCACTGATCTTACCGTTTGTGTTATCGCTCACCCAGTTGTTTATTGTGTTTATGGTATCGGCATTCATAGGCGAACAGAAAAAATCGGAATTATAATAATCACGCAAAATACTCATAAAGGTATCGGACGGCTTTAGGTCATCTCTGTCTGCGACCCAGAAAGCGTTGGCAATTGCAAGAACGTTTTTGTCTGTTGTATCGTTATAGTACCTTGCAAAGCTGTTGAGTTCTTCCTTCGGCAGAGGCTCTAATCTCATAAACTCGGCTAATGCGTCACTGAGATTGAAATATCCATTTAAAGAATTGTTTAACTCTTTAAAGGTATCGCCGTCCGCACCGTTTTCAAGCATAGACAAAGCGAGATAAACAGACAGCGGAGAAATAAGAGTATTCTCGTTTTCCGCACTGTCCATAACATTGGAAAACAGATATGTTGAAAACGTATTCACATTATCATACATACGCACTTTTGAAAAACTGTTTTCTGTATTCGCATTATCGCTTGTTGCGGCGGTATCGCTGTTAACGGCTTGACTTACCACTGTCTCGGACGGTGTGGGATCATCGTTTATAGGTTCTTTGTCGCCGCACCCTGCGGCAGAGATCATAGCAAGCAGCAGTAACGCTGCGCAGATTTTTCTTTTCATTGTTCTACTCTCCTTTTATTCAATGTGCAGTGTGCAATGTGCAATGTGCAATTCAGACTGTGCAAAAACCAACAATTTAGTTTTCGGTCAAGCCTTTTTCAAAAGGCTTGCAGGGGTGTGGGGACAGCGTCCCCACAATCGCCGCAGGCGCACTCCAGCCCTTTCAGGGGTGAATTTCAAAAACAGTCTAAATGACTGTTTTTGAAAGAGGGGCATTTTGGCAGAAAATGCCCCTAAGTACGATTTTGAACAAAAGTCACC
>JAFOMO010000029.1 GCA_017418905.1 Clostridia bacterium
CACCGTGCTGACCTAATGCAGGACCAACCGGCGGTGCCGGTGTTGCTTTACCGGCAGGTATCTGGAGCTTAATAAAGCCTGTTACCTTTTGAGCCATTGTAATTTGCACCTCCAAAAATAGTGGTATAGCGGAATGTTAAAGAAATTTCATTCCTCCCACCTTCTGAACTGTTCATCAATAACTTTTCATTTCTGCTTGTCTGATTTGCCTTGTGCAGAACCAATTATCCCAAGCATAAACTTAAAAGCTATTTCTTCACAGTTCATGGGGAAACATTATCCCCGAAAACAGCAAATATGTGCTGTGTGTAACAAATACCTGAGTAAATATTACTCAATAAAATCTACGTCGTTATAGGAGAAGTCGAAATGCTTCTTTCCTCCCGGCGTGTCGATTTCAAGCACGATCTCGACTTCGTCTTCATCGCTGCTCTTGCGCACGCTGACTATCGTACCCTCGGAGCCTGCAAGCGGTCCCGAAATGACCTTGCGTCTGTCACCAAGCTCGATATAGTCAACATCATCATAAGACACTTCGATCTGCTCTTTTCCAAAATCGCCTTCTGTTTCCAATACAAGTATATCGCAGCCGTCAACCTTTTTGGCAGATACAACGTGTCCTACCTCGCCTTTATACTCTCCCTCAAGAACCATAAACAACTGACCTGATTTTACCATCTGGTCTCCTACTGCAAAAGAATCTGCGGCAGTATCGTTTTCAAGTCCCATTGCGGCAACCTCTGCCGGAGTGAGCGGAAGCGGGTTTTTGGGATCTGCGCCGACAAAGCCTGTGCAGCCTCGAATATTACGAACTGCGTTCCAAACGAGATTTTCTTTGTCAAATCTCATTTTCAGGTATATATAGTCGGTGTCGAGGATCGATCTCTCTGATTTCTTTTCTTTCTTAGCTGTTTCTGTTTTGTCTTTCTTACCCTTGCCCTTGGAATTTTTGCTTGCGGTATCATCTGAAAGCTCAGGGGGAAGATCTCCTCCGAGATCGTCTGCGCTTTCGGCCTTTTTGGGAACGGTTCTCTGAATCGTGTCCTTACCGACTTTTTCAAAATAATCCCAAAGATCCCTGTCTTTGATAACATTTTTGAGAGCTTCCTTTACCTTCTCCTCATAGTTTGAATATGTGTGTACCACATACCACCTGAAGGGTCCGAGTTCGTCGTCTCTCGATACGCTGATATTATCAATATCGTCATAATTCGGCATAAAGACACTTCCTTTCTCTGCTGTCGTTGTTACAAGGCATTAAAATCAAGCACCTTTTCCCATGTCCATTATAAGACCAAGCAGGGCAACAAGTCCTGTGTCAAGAACAAAGATAAACAAACCGATAAGCACTAAAACAGCAAGCACTATGCCCATGTTTCTGAATGTAGCCTTCGGTGTTGGCCATACGATCTTCTTAACTTCACTCTTGCACTCACGGAAATATTTGGCAATCTTAGAAAAAACAGACGGCTTTTTCTCGGCGTCTTTTGCGGACTGCTTGCTCTCTGAGGACTTACTCTTCGAGCTTTCTTTTTGGGACTCCTTCGACTCCTTTTTTAAATCGGTTTTCTTTGCGGAATCGGCTTTCTTGTCCTTTTCAGCCACGTCAACGGCCTTCTTTTTCTTATCAGCCATTTTGTAAACCTCCGTTGCTTACTTTGTTTCCTTGTGCAGAGTATGCTTCTTGCAGAATCTGCAATACTTATTCATTTCAAGTCTGTCGGGATCGTTCTTCTTGTTCTTGATAGTATTGTAGTTACGCTGTTTGCACTCTGTGCAGGCTAGTGTGATCTTCACTCTCATTGTAGCGGCACCTCCGTTTTTGCGGTAAATTTAGCCTCCCTCAAAAGGGCACAAAAATAAAAACCCCTTGCGAGGTATATTTATAGTATCATAGTTCTGTACAGTTGTCAAGCCTTTTTCTAAACTATTTTCAATAATAATTCCGGTTACTGTTTGAAAGTTGAAAGTGGAAAGTTGAAAGTGGAATTTTTAATGTGGAAAGTGGAAATTGGAAAGTGGAATTATTTTTAATCAGAAAGTATATTTCTCTAAAAGCCTTAGCATAACATTGAATACAGTTTGACTGCGTGCAATGAACTATTGGTCAAATTATGTATGACCGCGCATTTCCACTTTCCACTCTCCACTTTCCACTTTTTAGTTCAGGGGTTTGTTGTACTCCGTAAAGCAGCACTGCGGCTTATACGGATCGTACTTTACCTCTATCTTTTCACCGACTTTAAGATCGTCGGACTCCTCGTTTACATAAAATTCGCCGTAAAAGCCCGAACCGAACTCCTTTGATGAGAACGTATAAGTCACCTTATAACGGAACTTCTCTACTTCCTTCGGCTTTTCCTCTTCTTTTTTCTCAGCCATCTCTTTTATCAGATATACTACTTCGTCGGCGGTTATCTTTTCGACCTGCGTTTTCATCTCGTTTTTCTTCTCGTAAGGCTCAACATAATACGGAACCTTTTCAATGTCTGTTATTACTGCCTGTGCTGTAAGATAGTTATCATAATTCTTTACAATCCTTTTCGGACGTTTCGTTTTCTTGTTCAGTATGATCAATACTATTATCATATATATAAATGCCAGACCGACTATTATCAGCAGCCAAAAAGCGATCATATCGGTCAAGTGTGATATTTCTTTAAGACTTTTTGCTGCTGTTACAGCGCAATTAGCAACATTTACCGTCATTATATTACCCCTTACAAATGTAGTATGACTTTATTATACAAATCTTATAAAAATATGTCAACATAACTTTTTATTAAAAAAATTTTATTTTTTTTTATATTTATATTGACAAATCCATGAATAGCTTATAATATGTGTATAGTGTTTTACACAAGCTAAAAATGAGGAGGGAATTCTATGGTATTCGATAGGATCAGAGCTATTCTTGCCGAACAGTTCAGTGAAGATGAATCGGGAATTACTTTAAATACCAATCTTGCAGATGATCTCGGCGCTGATTCCTTAGACATGACAGACCTTGTTATGGCTATTGAAGACGAATTTGAGATCGAGGTTCCGGAAGAAGCGGCAGCAAACATCAAGACCGTAGCGGACGTTGTTTCTTTTATTGAAGACAACATTTGATCGTGGTATATTTTTATGATAAAAAGCGTCCGTTTTTGCGGACGTTTTTCTTTTTGTTTCACCGGGCAGTAAAATATATTTCTTCAAAAAGGTTGAATTATCGTAAAATTAAATGTATAATAAGGTGTAAAAACATTATCTTATACAGAAATATTATTGGAGGCTCATTTTATGGCACAGAATAAAAAAATGGTTGAAGCAATTACTTCAAGAGATGAAGATTTTGCCAAGTGGTATACCGACATAGTAAAAAAAGCCGAGCTTTGCGACTATTCGGGCGTTAAGGGCTGTATGATATTCAGACCTTACGGTTTTGCTATCTGGGAAAATATACAAGCAGACCTCGACCGCCGCTTTAAGGCTACCGGTCACGAAAATGTATATATGCCTATGCTCATACCCGAAAGTCTTTTGCAGAAAGAAAAAGATCACGTTGAGGGCTTTGCTCCCGAGGTCGCATGGGTCACTCAGGGCGGCAGCGAAAAGCTCTCGGAGCGTCTTTGTGTAAGACCTACCTCTGAGGTGCTTTTCTGCGAGCATTACAAAAACATTATCAACTCTTACCGTGATCTCCCTAAGCTCTATAACCAGTGGTGCAGCGTTATGCGCTGGGAGAAAACAACTCGCCCGTTCCTGCGCACCTCTGAGTTTTTGTGGCAGGAGGGTCATACCATGCACGAAACCGCACAAGAGGCACAAGAGGAAACTCTCAGAATGTTAAAGGTTTATGAGGACTTTTACAGAGAAACTCTCGCTATTCCCGCAGTAGTCGGCAAAAAGACACGCAAAGAGACCTTCGCAGGCGCAGAAGCCACTTATACGATAGAGCCTATGATGCACAACGGTGTAGCGCTCCAGGGCGGTACATCTCACTATTTCGGTGACGGCTTTGCAAAGGCTTTTGATATTACATTCACAGGCAGAGATAACACCTTGCAGTATCCTCATCAGACTTCATGGGGCGTTTCTACAAGAATGATCGGTGCTATCATTATGGTACACGGTGATGACGACGGTCTTGTACTTCCGCCGAAAATATCGCCTATCCAAGTTGCTGTTATCCCCGTTGCACAGCACAAAGAGGGCGTTCTCGAAAAGGCTGCGGAGCTGAGAGATATTCTCGCCAAGAATTACAGAGTAAAGCTTGACGACACAGACAACAGCCCCGGCTGGAAATTCAGCCAGTACGAGATGAAGGGCGTGCCTGTAAGAGTTGAGATAGGTCCGAAGGATATAGAAAAAAATCAGTGCGTAATAGTACGCCGCGACAACAGAGAAAAGCAGTTTGTTTCTCTTGACAACCTCGAAACAGCCGTTAAGGAAGCACTCGAACAGGTTCACAATGCTATGTATGAAAAAGCTCTTCAAAATATGAAGGAGAAAACCTTTGTTGCAGCAACCTTTGATGAATTTGTTGACACGGCTAAGAACAAGCCCGGATTTATCAAGGCTATGTGGTGCGGCGACGTTGCTTGTGAAGATAAGATAAAGGACGTAACAAACGGCGTTAAGTCACGCTGTATCCCGTTTGAAGAAGAACACCTCTCAGACGTTTGCGTATGCTGCGGCAAGCCTGCAAAACATCAGGTATTCTGGGGTAAACAATACTAATAATGAATTCAGACTGTGCAAAAACCAACAAATAAGTTTTCGGTCAAGCCTTTTTCAAAAGGCTTGCGGGGTTCTAAGGGGCAGCGCCCCTTAGCCGCCGGAGGCACGCTCCAGCCC